>JBAZRN010000021.1:0-20055 GCA_041663325.1 Candidatus Absconditabacterales bacterium
AGACTGTTAGATTATTAGACTGTTAGATTATTAGACTGTTAGATTATTAGACTGTTAGATTATTAGACTGTTAGATTATTAGACTGTTAGATTATTAGATTCCTAAGCTTCTAAGCTTCTAGAGTCCTAAGCTTCTAAGTATCTAATTAGTGTTGCAAGTTTTGGACAAATATATATAGTATTTTGTCTTTATTTTGTTTGTATACCGATGAGATTTATCAAAAGACTTGTTTTTGTTATTATCCTCTTGCTGATAGCGTTTTTTATCTATCGTTTGATCAATCCTACAGCCGCTAAACAGCTTTTGTTTGATATTAAAACGTTTTCTAATGATAAGATATGAACTCATTTTTCTCTTAGTGGCGAGATTCTTATTGCTTCATGAGTAGTTCTAGATGAAACAGGTATTGTTTTAGAAGAAACATGAGCTCTACAAGAACTCACTGGTGATGAAGAACTTTTGCTTAATGCTGCGGAATTTTCCTGAGAAAGTTTGGACACAACAAATTCAACTGCATGAACAAACTCAAAAACACAAACAACTTCATCTACAACTTCGACTCAGACTCAGACTCAGACAACAACATCTTCTTCATCAAAAAAACTTTCAGACCAAGAAAATCGTGATATGAAAAATTTACTTGAAAACTTTGGGAATTAATATTTAGCTTAAAGCTTGAAGCTTGATGCCATTCCTTTGGCAGGTAAACTTAAGGCTTAATTTAGTTTTATAGTAGCATAATATGGATATAACACTTAAAGACTATATAAACAATGATGATGTAAAAGCTCATGATGTCGTTCATAAATATCTGACAACAGCAAAAAAACTTAATGCTGACTATTTTTCTTTTGTAAGATTCCATGAAGACTATGTGAAAACTCATGTTGACCAGTTTGCTTCGAGACCGTTGAAAGCTGCGCCTATTGGCATCAAAGATATTATTTTTACTCAGGACTATATCACTTCATGCGGATCTAAAATGCTTGAAAACTATGTAAGTCCGTATAGCGCAACCTGTTTTTTGAACTTGGAAAAGAATTGATGACTGATGATAGGAAAAACAAATATGGATGAATTCGCGATGTGATCCACTACGGAAAGTTCTTATTTTTGAAAGACAATAAGTATCTATGGAACTAATAGAACTCCTGGATGAAGTTCTGGATGATCTGCTAATGCGGTTGCTTCCGGAGCGTGTATTGCTGCGTTGGGAACCGATACGGGATGAAGTATTCGTCAACCTGCCGCATGGTGTAATATTGTAGGTATGAAGCCAACATATGGAATGGTTTCTCGTTATGGTGTACAATCCATGGCATCGAGTTTAGACCAAGTTGGTGTGATGACTAAAACGGTAGATGATGCTGAGATATTATTACAAGCTATTGCAGGATTTGATGCCAAAGATTCGCAGAGCGACCCAAGGTCGGATGATTTCGTAAATGATAAAAAGAATTTTGATGAAAAATCAGTGAAAAAATTTAAAATATGAGTACCCAAAGAAGCCTTATGAGAAGGATTAGATCCTCAGATAAAAAGAATATTCTTAGATGCAGTTGAAAAACTTCGCACAGAATGAGTTGTCGTGGATGATATCAATTTGCCTATGCTTGCCTATTCTGTGCCCATGTATTATACGCTTATGTCAGCAGAAGTGAGTACTAATCTTGCAAGGTTTGATGGGATAAAATTCGGTTTACAATCAGATAGCATGGATGCTGATACTGTTCAGAAATATTATCAATTGATTAGATCTGCGTGATTTGGTGAAGAAGCAAAAAGAAGAATCTTGCTTGGTACCTTTGTTCTCAGCTCAGCAAACTACAAGTGATATTATCTCAAAGCACAGAAAGCAAGAGAGGAGTTGCAGGCAGAATTTGATACAATATTTGCGACATATGATATTATCCTTACACCAACAGTACCGGAGGTTGCATGGAAACTTGGTTCAAGAACTGATGATCCGCTTAAAGTGTATTTAGCAGATATGTATACGATACCAGCGAATATGTGAGGGTTGCCAGCGATGTCGATACCAATGGGAATGGTAGAAGATGACCCCAACGGATCGGGGCAACCGGAGATGATGCCGACAGGTATTCAATTAATGGCACAGAAACGAGCTGAAAAGAAGCTTTTTGGCTTTGGTAGATATCTTGAAAAATTAATGAAAAGTGAATAGTGAAAAGTGTCGGAATTTTGTATAAATTATTCATTCGTTTTTCACTTTTAGTTATTCGTTATTAATTATATTTATGATCCGGTCGTTCAGTGGATAGGACACAATCCTGCGAAGATTGGAACCCAGGTTCGACTCCTGGTCGGGTCAGATATGGGTGATTAGCTCAGTTGGCTAGAGCGTTTGCTTGACGTGCAAGAGGCCACAGGTTCGAGTCCTGTATCACCCAGATTTAAAAATTAGACAAATTAACTATACTATTCAATTGGTTAGCTCCGATATATCGAGATGATGTGCAGAAGGTCGCCCCGGAATCCTCCGAGGTATCGTCCAGACTTAAAAAAACAAAAACAAAAAGTATTCTTACGATATGCTTTTTATTTTTTTTTATATCTGTATGTCTAGAAAAGATAAAAAATCAGAAAATAATATTATATCTAAATGATTGTTATGAGATGGATGATTGCTTTCCGAGGAAGAGAAGCTTTCTAATAAACAAAAACTAATGAAATTGTTTTTGACTTCTGAATTGAAATTTAAGAACAAAAAACTCTGGAAACCGCTCAGTTCTGCTAAGGAAAATATTATTAAAAATTTTCATGATGGATGATGTGATTCTATAGATATAGACAAACTTTTTTGGATATATTTTGATAAGGATAAGGATAAGGATGTGTTTATCCCAGATCACATAAAATCTCGTCTTCCTCAATATAAGGTTTTCATTAATGCTATGCCTAATGATCGTATGCTTTTTGTACATGAATATTTTTCTATATTGAAACATATTAGAACTGGCATAGAGCCTTTTGTTACACAAGTAAGACCCTTGCTTCAATTAACTAAGACATATACTCGTAACGAATTACATAAAGATTGATCTGACGAAATGTATTCTGGTTTTGAAAATGAAGAACACGAGGAAAAATATCATAAGCTTGCTAAGGAAAGATTTGCTTGATTATTATTGGTACAAAATGACGTTGAACATAACCAACAGAAATATGATCGAGATCGATTTCAGCAAGAACTCAGCGTTATTTCAGATACATGGCAAGAAAATGATCATAAAAAATTGATTGTGTTTGCTGTCCTTGGTATACATTATTTTGATAAAAAAAATCTTGTGTTTGATGCTTTTACGTCTGCTCAGCTTAAAATGGGAATATCTTTTGCTTTGCCATGATACATGCCTGATGCTACTTCTTTGACTTTAGAAGAGTTTCTTATTATTATACAACAGCTTAATTTCAAAAAATATTTTTTTGCCCTATAGAAAAAATAGAACGAAGAAAGCCACTCGTAGTCTAAAGAAATACAGTGAGTGGCTTTTTTAGTTTAATTTTAATAGTGATATATAGTGGTTTATATCTTTCCAAATTGTTTCTGGAGTCAATTTTTGGAGTTTACTGATAAGTTTTGTATCGGTAAGCTCTTTTTGGCTGACAGGAACGGTAATACCATCTATGGTTTTGCTGTTTTTGATATGCAATGAAAATGGGCATCTCGCTAATTTTCCTGGAGGCGTATTGCTCGTATCCAAAATAATCGCTCATTTTTTTCTTTCATGGCCAGCTAGGACTTTCAGCTTAGTCGCTTTGCTTACTTTTTCTGCTCGTCTGGAGATGAAGCTATGTTCCTTGCCTTTGCCGTAACTTAGATACCTGTCATAAAATGTATGATTTACTTTATCTTTTAATAATAAATAGATATGGAAACTTGACCCAGTTCGGAGAATCAATGATTTGTAATCGATAAGTTTCGTGAATTGTTCATCAGATAAAATTATTTTTATCAATTCATTCGCTACTTTTCTTGCGTCATCTATAGGATTACTCTGTCTATCTATATCGATGAAAATCCTATCAATAGCGTTTCCGTATTCATTGTTGCAAGCATAAAAGAAATTAATCAACTTTCTTGGAACAAAATATTGCCATAACAATATTTGCTTTGGAGTGAGTTGGTCTTTTGCTTCATCGAGATGATGATTGGTTCTAAGCTGCAAAAAATTGTCGTCGATTTCTTTGAAGTCATCGATAAAGAGCGGAGTATTTTTTGTTCCTCTTTTGAGCAAAACAAATTTTTCGCCGATGATCTTGCTTGCAAGCTCTTTATTTTTGAGCAAATTTTGTAGGTAAGGAGCTACTTTCCTATATCGTCATAAGACATCTAGGTTCCCATAAGGATGAAGAAAATCAGGCATGATTAGACTAACAGATTAAAGAATTAATGAATTATATTTTTTTGTTGTGTTTTATTCTTTCCTGAATCCTTTGTTTATCAAGGATTTTTTTCGCTTTCTTGTAATTGATATGATTGTATTTTTTATCTACAATCAATATATGTTCTGGTGGATATGTCTTATATTTCGTTTGTAATGTTTGTGGTGTATCAAACTGTTTTTTGGTAATTTTTTCTCGTTCTCATAATCTATTTTTTACATTTTTATGTACATTTCTTTTCCAATAGGTATCCGTCTCTTTGTCGTGATATATTGCTATGATGTCTCTCATAAGGTCTCGTTTATCTATTACATCAAAATGTGTTTTTTGCCGTTCAAATTGTAGAGAATCTTGATTTTTTTCGTTTTTTACTTCTTTTTGAGCTTTCATTGCCTTTTTTCCTCCTATACTTTGTAATAAATCATTATTTTGAGCTTGAAGGTTTTTTGTAAGGGGAAGCGCAGAAATTAATGTTATCAATAAACCATTGCGTATTTTCTTTACCACTGAGAAATACTTTTCTTTTTTTATGTTTTTATTTTCATCTGTATTCTCAGTCATTTCTCTCTGCATTATTTTACTGCAAAAAATAAAACTATTTAGAAGCCAAAGCCATATTATCAATAAATGTCTGATCAAGCTGATTGTATTTTTTTACAAATCCAGTAAGGTTTTTGCCCTCTACGAGGGTATCTTCTACTGTATTTGTGTAAGTGTTTGTATTTATCAAATCTGGCTTTGTATATTGATTATTTACTTTAACTGTTTGATAACAATTAAATTGTTTACTGAATTCTATTATTGCGTTTTTTTTTCTGCCTATTATTTGTTCATCTATGTTTGGTGGGCTAATGTTTTCGGGAAAATTCTTTTTTATTTCTTTTTTTCGTTCTTCTTCTTTGTCTTTTATATAATTGTTCTTTTTTAAAAGGGCATAATTATCATTTATTATTGCGTTATCTATTTTTTCGTATGTATTATCCAGTGCATTTTGTATGATGCTATATAATTCGGGATCCATTAAAATCTTATAAAGATCTTTTTCATTTTCTTTTGGTCCGATATACCTGATAATTTCAATAGATTTTTTTTGCTCTTCCAATGCTTTTTCTGTATTTTTTTTGTTATTTGAAATAATAGGCATGAGTAACTGATTTGTTACGGATGTATATTCCTTGTTTCCGATGAAATTTTTATCAATAATGTTTTTCACATCATCTTGAGTTATGAATGTATAAATTGATTTTACATTTTCATTTGTATTTGTTAATTGTGTATTTGTCACATCAATTGTCGGCTTGTTGAGATTATTAAATACATCTATTTCATTGATATCTGCTACTTTCCATATCGGCCCTTCTGTTGTATTGGTAGTTGCTCACAGGGAAAGTTGTACAAACATATATGGACGATTTACCTCTGTTTTTGGATATGTAGGATCCAAGTCTTTTGTTCTTCCATAATTTGGATTGAGAGCGAAAACCTTGATATAATCGTGCGCTTTTCTGATTGTTTCTGGTGAGAAAATTTTCTTGGTTTCTGTTGTTGTCGTGGGAGGTGTGGGAGGTGTTTTTTCTGTTATTTCTTCTTTGAGAGCTATTTTTGTTCATCTGTATTCTGGACCTTTTTCTTTGTTTACCTCGCTGCTGAATATAAATTTAGAAAGATTATTTTTTATTATCTTATTTTTGTCAGAGGCTTTGTTTATACCCTCCAATATTCTTCTATATCATAAGATGTAGTTTTCTGTGTATCATGGCTGATTTTTTTCTTTGGCTATAATATCTGGCTTGTTCTTTATTTTATAAGCGGTAGGCAAAATATCCTCTAATCACATGGTTTTTATGATTTGATCATATTGGTCTTCGTTATTTTTCTTTGATTTTTCACTATTATAAATATTAGCATCCGTGAATCAGGTTATCTCAATATACATATTCGGATTATCTCCTATTTTTCCTAACATTCATTCTATATCGTTGATTTGCTTTTCATTGAAATCTGTTTCACCTAAATTTAGACCAATCTGATCGTTTTCTAAAAGTGTTTTAGTTGTTGTGATATCTTGTCATGGAGTTCATGGAATGGTATATGTGTTTGTTTCTAATGTATTTTCTACGAGTTTTTTGTAATTTGGATTGTTTTTGTACGCTATGATAAGCTGTTCCTCTTTTTGCTGGAAAGATATGGTTTTTGTCGGATTTCATATTGCTTTTTGATATGCTAAATAAGCTGTTCGATAATTATTTATAATATTATTTATTTGATCTAACGTGTTTATTCTTTCGTTTTCTGTGATTTCTGTTTTAATCTGATCTGTCAACTCTTTATATTGTTTTCATAATTCAAAAACCTTCTTTTCATATTTGAGTGTTGTTATTTCTCTTTGTGTTTGTTGGTTGGCTTTTTCGTACAAAGCTTTGCTTGCTTTAAATTCTGATGAATTTTCATCCTGAGTGTTTAAGTTTTGTGCAATAATATTTTTTATTCAATCTATTTTCATAATTTTGTCAGCAATTTTTTCCCATTCTTCGGGATTGGTTTTGTATTTTTCCGCTACAATTTTAAAATCTACCGAACCGACCTTTTTGTCTGTTTGTTCTGTTGTTTTCAATTCTCCTAATAATTCTCCTCCTGCCATGATATGGTAATAATAAATAAACTTTTATAATGCTTGTAAAAGAATATCCAGGTTTTTTAGATCTTCTTCGTCTTTTTTTTTGGATTTTATCTCCATTTCTTTTATTTTTTCTAAAATTTCTACTCATTTCTTCAATTTTTCTATACTTTCTTTGTCCTTTATATCTTTCATGCTATTGTTGAAAATAGTGATTATTTGGTCTAACGTTTCTTCATTTATTTCTGTGTGTTGCAATATTATCGCCAAATTATCAGCTATTGGAGAGATTCATTTGAGTGCTTCGAATACTTGGAGCACATAATCCTTTTTTGTCATTTGTAATGTATTGCAATAAATAAAAGCTATTCTATTTTGAATGAGTCTATTATTTCTCATTTTTTGTTTAAGACTCACCATTTTTTATCCAATTTGCATGCGACATTTCATTCTTTTGTGAAATAGATAGACTCGTATATTGGTTCGATGATTTGATTCCCTTTGGAATCCAACATTCCCCATTTTCCTTGTTCTTTGAATTTAATAACTGCTGGTTTGTCTGATGAAACTTCTAATCCCTCATAGCTTGCTTCTAACATAATATTTCCTTGCCTATCTGTAATCTCTAGTCTTGTGTTTTTTCCATCTTTAGCGGTGCGAATTTCTGTTATTTCTTCTTCAATTTTTGTTGCTTCAGTTTTGTTTCATTCTGTTTTTGGTGCATTTCCTACTTTATTAGATACATCTTCTATTTTCTCTTTAGTTTCTTTAGTTTTTGCTTGTTCTAATTTTGCCGCTAGATCTAATTTTATTTGGTCAGCTTTTGCTTGATCGGATTTTACTTGCTCTAACCTTACTTGATCAGCTTTTGCTTGTTCTGTTGCTTTTTTTGATTCTTCTTCTTTCTTTTTTTCATCAAATATTTTTTCTACTTCTGTTGTCGCATTTTTAGCTTTCTCATCAAATTGTTTTTTGATTTCTGTTAACGCATTTTTTGTTTTTTCTGTGATAGTTTTCCCTTCTTTGGTGATTCTTGTCTCTCCGTTGCCATAAAATTCATAAGATATATCATCAACACTTATCTTGTAATTCTTTTGGTCTGTTCGTTTGTATGTCCCCTTTGTCATTGGCAAATCTTTTAGTGTCGTGATTATGATAGTTTCTTCTTTCTCTTTTTCTTTGCTTTTTTCTTCTTCAATAGCTTTTTTGCTCAGCATTCATTGAGTAGTATCTGGATTTGTTTCCTGATCACTCAAATTTTTAGCTAATTCAGCTTCTTTTTTAGCTATATCTATAATCGTTTTTATTTGTTCTATATTCTTGTTCCCTGTGTTTGTTGTCATGATTATATATAAAAGGATAAAAATTATATATTTTGTAATAATTGATCTGGATCTTCTCCTTGTTTTTCCTCTTTTTCTTTTTGTTTGATACTGTCTATGTTTTGTTTCATCTTTTCGAAACTTAACATTTCTAGTTTATGGCTCTCTTCTCTTTTTTTTTCAGCTAATTCTATGATTTCTTTATATATGGTCATCAGAAGTTTGTCTGAAGGCTCATTGATTGTCTGGATATTTTCGTAGACATATTTGAAGTTATCATTACTGTCCTGTAGTATTTTGAGCATTTCCAAAACTATTTCGTATTTTTGATCGTTTGGCAATCCGCTAAAATCTTGGAGTTTCTTTTCTGTCGGTTTCATGATTTTTGAGAGCAAATAAAATTACGTTCTAATTATATGGTAAATGATGAAATTTGTCAAATTTTTAAGGATCTTCTTTATACAAAAAAACCTGCCATTTCTGACAAGTTTTTTTATTATTTTTTCAATATATTTTTTTATTCTTGGGTAAATATCATATTACAATAAACTTTATTTTCTTCATTACTAATTTTGTTACATAAGGATTTGTCAGATAATTCCTGTGCTAATCACACATAACAAACATCCCTATCGTCATTATTATCAATTTTTGCGCAATATGTTGGATTTTTTTGATTTATCGCCTTACTGGCAATGCATGAATATTCTGTGATTAATCCTTCACTCTCTGTTTCTATATTATTACAATCACTAACATCTTTGGATTGGACTCTGATTTCTGCTTTACAACTTACTACACAGCTTTTTCTCTCTTCTGCGCTTGCAGTCAACCAAATAGCACTCCTACAGAGATTGTCGCAATCTGCATTTGTCATAACTTCTTCGTTTGTCGTTGTGGTCTCTCCGTTTGTGGTAGTACTTTCTTCATTTGTTGTAGTACTTTCATTTTTATTGGTATTGGTGTCGGTTTGTTCTGTGTTTCCTCATTTTTGGTTTATGGCTTCAATCTCTTGGCAATTGCTATAGCATTGCGTTTTCATATCCACTCAATATGCCTTGTACATCGTAGCTTCTTTGTCACAAAGCGCATGACATTTTTGTAGATTGCTAGATGTACCAGCAACTCAAACTTTTCCGCACCCTGCTATGACGAGTAATGATAATAAGAAAATGGTAATGATACCGTACTTTTTAAACATTTTTTCTATGCTTTAAAAAATAAAAATCTAGTGCTTTAGGAGCTTAGGACTTTAGAGGTTTAGGATTTTAGAAGTCAAACATCTAACATCTCATAATCTAAGCATCTAATTTTGTCTTATTCTTTTTCTGAAAAAATGCTAAATAGATGATTGGTAGGATGCCTACGGTATTGAAAATAAAAAGACAAATAAATCGTGCTAATTGTTTCTTAGTCCCTGCCTTCCAAAGAGCGATGCCTTTCCAAATCAGCTCTCGTACCATGAGTACCATGAGTAAAATGATTGTCCATTGAGCAAAAGCTGGTGCTGATAGTGTTGTAATTGCTGTTGTTTCTGGTGTCATTATATATAATTAAAAAATTAAAAGATTACAAAATTACAAGATTATAAATTTATTATAAATGATAAGGAAAGTGCGATGATCATGATGATCCCACAGATGATTCTGATTATTTTTTTGAATCATATATTTTTTGTTGATTCTTTTATTAACAAAATTCCTCACCAGATATTGGTTATAATAGAGATAATAACTATGATTCCGATAATCATTAATATAATTCCTAAGCCGGTTCGAGAGGTAAGTGATTGTAAGGAAACAAGTAATTGTGGATTGAGATAGACAACACTAACGAGGATGATAGATCAGACTATTGATAATAATTGCATAATCCCAGAGATAATTCTGATCACTTTTGCGAATCCTTTGTGTTCTGCGGAATCCTTTAAAAGGAGAATTCCTCATCGAATTGCTCCTATGACGAAGATACTACTTACTACTTGGAGTAAGAAAGCTGTTGAGGCTATTGAAACTGTTGTAGGCATTGGGTATGAATTAAAGGGTAAAAATGGTGGTAGGTAGCAGGTAGTAGGTAGAAAGTAGAAAGTAGAAGGGTGAATGTTTTATGTATTGTCGCTTCTAAGAAACTAAAATTCTTCCTCCTGCACTCTTTTCAATTTTGCCTAATTTCAATAATAGTGGTTCTACATCTTCTTCTACTGCTTTTTCGTTGATCCCTAATTGGACGGCGATGGCTTTTACCCCCATGGGTCTGTCGGCTTTTTCAAGTATTTCTAAATATTTGGCGTGAAGGGGAGTCATACCGCCTTCATCGATTTGACTGTGTTTGAGAAAATCCTCTCGAAGTTGTTCAGTTAATGTTTTTCAAATCTTTCCTCATTCCTCTTTATTAAGAGGGGAACGTGTGATAACGTAGTCACGGATTTTGATACATAAATTATGGATTTCTCTTGGTACAGCGCTGACTTTTTCACATATTTTTTCAATGAGGTTATCACTGGTTTTGATTCCATATTTATCGAGATATTTTTTTATGATTATTATTTTTTCGCTTGGTGTGTATTCCATGAAATGAAAATGATAGACGAATCTGTTCTTGATTGGTTGGCTTAAAGACTCGGATTTCGTCGTTGCTCCGATAAGGGTGAATGCGTTGATTGGTATCCTGACATTCCCACCTTCGGGCATCACCATATCGATAACAAAATCTTCCATTGCGATATACAGTACTTCCTCGATATTTGGTTTAAGTCTGTGGATTTCATCGATAAATAAGATGTCTCAGGTCTCGAGCGTGTTTAGAATGCTAATAATTTCTGATGGTTTGGTGATTGCATAGCCCGTGACTGCTTTGATATTTACTTGTCCTTGTCTGGAAATAATATGCGCCATAGTAGTTTTCCCAAACCCGCTGGGACCAGAAAATAAGATATGACCCATATGTCATTTCCTTATCTTTCAGCTGTCAATTGCTGTTTTTACGACTCATTTGATATGCTCTTGTCCGATAAATTCATCGAAAGTATCCGGTCTTCCACTCCTATACACATTTAATAATTTATCTGTATTGATCTTCTTTATTTCCATTTTTTTTCAATTTTTAATTAAATGATTATTTAATTGCGAATTAACGAATTGCACATTTAATAACAGAAAATTCGCAATCCGCAATCCGTAATCAACTTAATTGATTAATCTATTTTTTTATTAAGTTTCATAAATCTTGGATAATGGGTTATTAGCAATATAAAGAATAATAGTGTCCAGATTCCTCAACTGAGCATATCTGTTTTGAATAATGCATTTCTTGCTTGGACGAGCGTTGCTTTTTTTTCTTCTTTACATTTTGCTATCTCAGCGTCTGTAGGATAGACCATATTATTTTGATTGGCTGTCGTGGGCTTAGATAAACCGTTACTGCACATGTCCAATTCATAATATCTTTCTCCGACGATGTATTCGTCATTGGTGATGATAAGTTTTTTCCCGATTGCATAAAATAAAAATCCAAATGAAATTAATGTCCCTATGACCCCTGTAAGGGTAATGAGGAGAAAATAAATTTTGAGCGTACTTCGTCCATGAGACTTGTTTTTACTTGAAGCGATAGCTTGTTTTTTTGTTGCCATAATACTATTAATTAAAAGATTAAAAAATTATGAAGATTAAAAGATTCAATTACTTAGTTTTATTGATTTTGTAGTATGCATTAGTATTGCTGATTGGATTTATTGCAAAAGTAGCATCTCCGGTAAGTGTAGAATATTGTATTCTGATCGTTCATTCTATGAGTGAAAAGTTGCTGACGATAAAGCTTGTCGTTCCTATTTTTTCTTCTTTATCAAGTGAGAAAATGTCGCCATATCGTACAAACATATTTGGTCAATATTCTTTTGTATTGGACTTTACTACTTTGTATCTCTGTCCAAAGAGTTCTAGATATCAGACATCAAAGTTTCCATTTTGCAATAAATTCATATCTACATAGACATTGGATTCAGGCATATTGTTGAGTCCTGTTCTGATAGATCCTGGTACGGTGCTTACAATCTGATTTTGGATAGTATTATTATTGATGTTTTTGAGAATTTGATATTTTACTTTAAATCTATAAAGAAATAACGCTACTTCATATCTCGTAATAGGATTTTCAAAGGTAACAGCATCAGCTGGTCCGATCATGCCGATTTCTTGCGCTTTTTCAAAATAATTTTTCCATCGAGGCGATACATTTTCATCAAGTTTTTTTCCTTCAAATAATCTTATAATAGATGCGATAAATTGCGATTTATTGATCGTTCCTTTGGGATTAAAATATCCATTAGATCATTGCATGACACCCAGTGTACATACGTTTTCCACGTAGGTTGTAAGTGATTCATCTGCATCAGAAATGTCTTTAAAAATGCAGCTGCTTGGTAACGCTCCTCCTGTGTTTTCGTTAAAATTATATATGTTGGCAAATAAGCTAACAATTTTCGCTGCTTGTTCTCTATTGAGTATTTCAAATGGTTTGTATTCAGGGATCGTTTTGAAGTTGGTCAATCCGTTATCGTTCATCCATCTGATCGCTTCGATAAGCTCAGGATCATTATTTATACTTAGTGAATCTGCCAGTGATCCAAAATCGTCGAGCATTCCGCTATTGAAATCTTGTCCTGTAGCTTCGAATTCAGTTAATTTATTGAGCAACATCAGTCTAATAGTATCGTTAGTGACGATGTTTTTAAATCTAAAGATGTATATGGCTATTTCTTTTCTGGTGATGTCTGAATCAAATGCTGTTTGATTGTTTAATGTTGTGAGTCCAAGAGCTTGTCCTTTGATATAATAATCTCCCCATCGAGGTATCCTGCTTTCGTTGGATATTTTTCCTTCAAATATTCTTACTAATAATGCCATCGCTTGCGGTCTTGTAAGTTTCTGTGTGGGGAGAAATTTGTTGTCAGTAGTTCCCTTGAATATTCATCGTTTGCAGGCATTAGTTACAAATCCAGAAAGACTTGGGTCTATTTTGCTGGTATCTATAAATATACAATTTGTGTTTTTGGTCTCTTGATTGTAGCCAAGTTTGATAAATGCTTGTCCGACTATTTTTGCCGCTTCTTCCCTTGTAAGTCCGTCATTTGCCCTATAGTCTATTTCGCTACTATATTTCGTCAATCCATTAGCATACATCCATGCAAGCGCTTGCTCAAATTCTGATCCAGTCGAAAGTCATCAACTCATAGTATTTTGACCTGTATTATTTGTCGTTCACGTATTTACGGTACCTGTGTTTATCATCCCTGTAGTTACATTTCCTGTGGTACAAATAATGGAAATCACTAATCCACTGATTACAGGATGACAATCTCATTGTATATTTGCTCCTGTATTTGCATTTCCGGTCGTTTCTGCCTTAGTAGGAAAAGCAAGAAGAAGAGCTGCAACGATAAAGAATATTCAGAATAATTTTTTGTTCATAAGAAAAAACAATTGATAAAAACCTACAAATAAAATATACTCAATGTATGCTACTTTTCAATACTAAATGACGTAACTTAGATGTAAGATGCAAGATTTATGATGCAAGTATCAATAGAGTAATCTCTATTTAGAAAAGAGCTTGAAAATCGCCAGTAAAATAGTAATATTCAAAAAAATCTTTTTATTTTGTTGGTATCGTAAAAATGACTCACGTACAAAGAACTTTAGTGGTATTGAAGCCTGATAGTGTAGGTCGTAGTATTGTAGGGGAGGTTATCTCTCGTTTTGAAAGAGCGGGACTTCATATAGTTGGTATGAAAATGATTCGTCCAGATAAAGATTTCCTTTTTCATCATTATGAAACCATTTGAACAATGGTCACTAGACATGGTGAAAAAACATTTGAAGATACCGTTGCTACTATGATGAGATCTCCTATTATTGCTATGGTATTGGAAGGAGTAGAAGTAGTAGAATATGTTCGCAAAATAGTTGGATCTACAGAACCAAAAAGCGCTGCGCCTGGTACTATTAGAGGAGATTTTGCTCATATTTCTTACGGATATTCTGATAGGGTAGGAATAGGGATTCCAAACTTGGTACACGCTTCATGAAATGCAGAAGAAGCTGAAAAAGAGATTAAGCATTGGTTCAAAAAGGAAGAATTGTTTGACTATGACCCATTGCATAAATTATTTACTCGTTAAATTAATTAGCTTAAAGCCTAAAGCAGAAAGCTTAAATAATTGTCTTTTAATCTGTTAACTTAATTCAAATGAAAAAATGAATACATGGAAATTATTTTAAAGATGTAGAAGTGAATTGTATCTGTGGCGCGAAATTTACCGTCAACGCTACTGTTCCTGGTCCCATTAAAGTGGAAACCTGTTATCAATGTCATCCTGCTTTCAATAAAGATAAAGTAATCAAGAAAGTCATTAAGGGAAGAATGGAAAAATTCTTGGAAAAGCAGAAAAAAATCGATTCTATCAAACCAACTAAAAAAACTAAAAAATAATTTATCCTTCGGGTGCAATTTGCCTTATAGGCGTAATTTGAACTTTGTTCGTAATATATCACTTTGTGATGTAATTGGTCGCAATGAAAAATTATACGAAGTAAATTATACGAAGCAAATTGCCAATCACGATATGAAAAAATAGAAAATCCGTGAATAGTGAATTATTCTTTTTATTCGATTTCTCCTTGAAGGTAAGGTATGTTGAGAAAACAGATTATGAAAAAGTATGTACACGTAGATGAAATTTTTCATGTTATCTGACATAATGCGAGTGTCTTTATTCTATTGACCCTGAAAACACTTATTTTTTTGTTAGTTTTGTATGTGCTTTTTGTCGTGTTAGACAAATATATAATTTGGTCGTATTTACCTTGGTTTTTTGGTGTTCTTGGAATATGATTTTTTGTAAAATACATTATTGATTTTCTCAATATATATTTAGACTGACTGATCCTTTCTGCTGGCGGCATTACCATGTTTATGCGAGAATGACTTTTTGAATACAAGACCGATTTTTTTGAGCGGAGTAAAATAGAGACTGTTGCTCATGATCAAAATAGTTTTTGGGATAAGCTGTTTTCCAAAGGTGATTTGATCATCAAGCTAGAACATGGTATAGAGTATCCTTTTGAAAATATCAACTCTCCCCAAAAACAGGTAGATAAAATTTTGAAATACAAAACTCAATTTTCATGAGTAAATCCAGCTGATAATAAAGGTGTTCTTACGGATGATAAAATGTCTATCATAGCTGAAGCATTAAGCGAAGTAGTGAAAGAGTATATGGATAAGAAAACTTCTGAAACAGAGGAAGAAGACTACTAAACAATTACAAATTTCGAATTACGAATTTGCAAAAAAGTACTTTACTTCATGTTCACAAATATGATTGAACGTTCTCCTGATGTTTCATCCACTCTTGCTGATGCTGCCACGGATGCTAAGGTTGTTCGTGCTGCATGCAAAGAAAACTTAAGCTCTGCTGATAGTAGAAAGATTGAGAATTTATCCAATACGGTAAAAATACAGGTCATGTTGGATTCTGCTAAAAGAGTTAGCGCTATAAAACCTAAACTTACCTATGGATTGGGTAATGGACAATTTGTCTGTGATACCTTTATAAAATATCTTTTCAAAAAATCATGAGATGAATCAATCAATAATCTTTACGGCACAACATCGCTTTATGACCATTTTTCTCCTGAAAAAACAAATGCCATCACGTCTTCCGCCAACTCATTAACGGTTACAGGAAAATCATTAGAACCAGGTGATTTGATGTTTTTTACTGATGTAAAAGATGTTTGTGGTCATATGGGTATGTTTTCTAGAAAAGATTCCACTACCGGCGATATTTATATCTATGATGCGTCTAGTGGATATGGTGTTAGCGAAAGGAAATTGCGACCTAATGAATTGCGTTCGCCATTCAGTTATAGAAATATCTATTATACTTCTCCGATAAAAAATCAAACTACATAAATGGTTACAGTAATTTCATTTCTTTCAAAACTTTTTCATATTTGGGATAATCGTTCCCAAATTTTTTTTGCATGTATAGTTGTAAAATATTCTTTCGATCAGAGAATCCATTGAGATCATCTGAAGAAACTTTGAAACTATTCAACAAGGAATCCATATTTTCTATGTCTTTTTTTAGTCTGATATCTTTGCAGGCGATACGGAGATCTGGCTTGATAAGGTCATCTATTTTATCGTAATCGATGTGTTCGACATTGAGAGTCAGTGAAATATTTGTTAAGTTTGGTTCTCTATCTTCTTTGAAAACTATATCTCGTGCTGGTGAATTGAAATAGCCTTTATTCGCTTCATTAATTGTTTGTAATTCGCTAAGTAACATTTCTTTACTCACGGCTCATTTGCTTCTGATCATGACTTGTGGATTGATCATTACTGGTAATGCCGTAATTTTTTTGTTCGCTGTGTCATAATGAAATACATATTTATTTTGATTGGTTTCTAGCGAACTCGTAGACCACACACTTCCTAAACAGAGATAATTAGTATGTGTGAATGGTTGATGCAAGTGTCCGGAAACGAGCTTAATGGTAGGAATATTAAGGAATTGCTCGTTGAGCGCGATATCCTTGTAATTGAATTTTGACTTCTGTCATGGGAATGACGTTCCGTTGATATAGTAGTGATGAAAAACCGTAAGATTCGGATTTTTATATACGACTGCTTTCGAATTATTTGATCACTTCATTTCATTCGTGCTTAAATTTTCTCAAGTCGTCGGTATACTTCATTCATCCAAAAAAACTTCGTTTCACTGGTTCTTTTGGTGGATGAGCTTATCTATTTGTTCAGCGAGAAATTTGTTGATATATCATGAAAATGCTTCGTGCTTATTCGTCGACTTCGCCAGTATTTCAGCAAAATCGCTGATGGATTTCAGCCTTTCGTTCTTCGGACTATACTTATTTTCTTCGTGTTCCTCAGGTAATAAGAATGGTAACAACAATATCTTTTCGCCTTCTATAGTTTCTAGCAATGGCTTGGTAACGAATTGTATTTTTCCTCATTCTTTATCTTGCTTACCAATTGTGTCAAATGCTTTTTGCGCTTCCTCAAAAACAAACGAACTTCCTAATCGATCATGATTACCTGCAAGAATATATACCGTCTTTCCTTGACCAAATAGCTCTAGGAATAATTTATATAATTGAAGCAAAGCATTTCTATCATAAGCGAAATGGTAGACATAGTCTCAGAAAAATATGATTGTCTTTTCGTCTGGATATGCAGAAAAAATGGTTCTGAGCTCAGTCAGAATTTTGTCTTGGTAGCGGGTGTTGATGTGGATATCGCCGACTAATAACATTGATTTGGCTTAAGGCCTAAAGCTTAAAGCTTAAAGCCGCTATTTTGACTTTAGAGCTGTTTAAGGATGATAACAATTTCAGTTGAAAAAAAAAGCTAGAATTCTATATATGTGGTATGAGAAAACGTATCTTATTTGTTATTATTATTGCGTGTGTACTTACCTTGGTGGGTATAAGATTTTTTTCTCCTGAAGATACGCGAATCTGTGATGGCGATACCATAGTAAAACATGGGAATCCTAGCATTAACGGCTCTGGATTTTTTTGTTCCTGAGGAAAATTATTAGAAAAGCCATTTTTATCTATTCAAGATATTTCAATGAAAATTTCTACTGATTTTATCGATAACGGACTGATACCATTTCAGTACACCTGCGATGGGGAGGGTCGTTTTCCTATTTTGAAAATAGATGATTTACTTCCCAGTGTTAAAAGTTTAGCGCTTGTTGTTGACGATCCTGATTCGACTCATGTGCGAGATCATCTTTTGCTTGCTAATATTCCTTATGAAGGATCTGGTGCTTTAGTTATCTCACAAGATACCTTTGATCTTTGAATTCTTGGACAAAATAGCTGGTGAGAGTTAGCATGGTGAGCTCCATGTCCTCCAAGTGGTACGCATAGATATGTCTTTAAAGTCTATGCGCTTTCTCAAATGCTAGAAATTTCCTCCGGATTTTCCAAAGAGAGATTGATGGAGCTGATGTGAGGAAAAATAATCGCTCGATCGCAGATTGTGGGTCTGTATAAGAGGGAATAATGAACTCGTTTCACTCGTGTAATTTACTCACTACGTTCGTGTAATTAACTTCATGTAATTAACTCGCTATCGCTCGTGTAATGAGCATTACAATGAATTACGCACGAAGTGCAAATTACGTCCGTCTAGGCGGATAAATTACATTCCGAAGGAATATATTACGTTTTTTTCTATTTTTTTATTTGCATTTACTAAGGAAATATTTATACATTATTGTAATGTGATCAGCAATGATCCTTTTGCAGACTTGTATCTGCCACTGTCCTTGAGAGAAATCTCGAGGCAATTTTTTTTTATTTCTGAATAATGTTCCAGTAAAAATGTCTTACTTTGATTGCCAATCACAAAAGAGGCTTCTCGTTATTGGGCTTAGAAAATAATCTTTTGGTATCTATGAGTTTTATTTGGTTTATAATAATTCGGCATTCTTTAATGCCGTATTTTTCATACCCATTTACTTTAATATAATATTTTTCCATTCGTTTGTGATATTTTGTGGTGATTGGTGCTATTAAGAACAATCAATTTCAGAGATTGTTATGTAATACTAAGCATACTCTTTTAAATTTGCTATCTTTGCTGATTTCATTTCCTATATTCATTCATTCTCGATATCGCCAAAATTCTCCTACTCTTGCTGTGTGTTTTTTGTTATCTTGAAATTCAATGTGTTTCTTGTTCTCGTCCCAAATATCAAAAAGTTCTCTCGTTTTTTCCATGTTTTTTAGCCTACAACATAAAATATAACTCTCTATGTTTGTATGGCGTTTCAATTGTAGTTAACTGTTTTTGGTTTTTCAAGAGAAAATATTGTTATTTTTTTTTTCTGATTTCCGTTTTTCTAATGCTTCTAAGTCGATATATCATCATCCTTCTTTTAGGATATTTCATTCTGATAAATATTTTTTTATTGCTCTCGTCATAGAGTTTTCTTCTCATTCTATGAAATTTTCTTCAATGGAATCGTCTGGACCTGGTTCTAGAGAAGGTAATTTTCATCAATAGTTTTTTAACCGTTCTTCTCTTGTTTTTATTCTGTTTGGAATTTTAGTGTTTCATTCTTTGATTCTTTCTTGTATCCAAAAATCATTGAATTTATCATCAAAAAGTCGGCTACTTAAAATTCCATATTTGATTTTTTTGTCTGTATCGTAGGTATCCAAGAGGGTTTTTCATTTTATTAATATTTCTGGCATCTTAGTAATATCGGTATTGTCGTCAAAGTGTATTCTTACAAAAAAATCTTGATCATTCAATACATCTATATCCATATTTTTATCAACTTTTTGAACTTCTAATATCATGTATTTATCTTTATACTCGTTTGTGATAAACAAAAAGAATTCTCATCTGGCTATTTTAGAGCACTTCCTTAGGTTAAATTCTTCTAGTCTATCTCACTCAATATGTTCGGTTATGAATTTTTTTGCATTTTCATAACATTCATCCAATGTCTTTTTTGTTTTAGAATTTCATCATTTTGGGCATAATAGAAGAAAATGTGTGGCTAAAATAGATTGAAACAGTAGAAGAGAATTGCTTTATCTACTGTTTTTTTATATATGGCAAATAAAATCTGTAATAAATGTTGAGAAGATAAAATAAAAAAA
>JBAZRN010000022.1:0-19415 GCA_041663325.1 Candidatus Absconditabacterales bacterium
ACAGATAGAATAGCCAGGAAGTTGATACAGATAGAAGCATTGTCATCACATCCCCGCACTAAAGTACGGGGTTGGATAATGAAGTTACAGTCAGACCAACCTGGTTCTTTAGAGCCAGGAAGTAGAAAACAGATAGAATAGCCAGGAAGTAGATACAGATAGAAGCATTGTAATTACATCCCCGCACTAAAGTACGGGGTTGGATAATGAAGTACAATCAGACCAACCTGGTTCTTTAGAGCCAGGAAGTAGAAAACAGATAGAATAGCCAGGAAGTAGAAATAGATAGGATAGCCAGGAAGTAGAAACAGATAGAATAGCCAGGAAGTAGAAAACAGATAGAATAGCCAGGAAGTGGATACAGATAGAAGCATTGTCATCACATCCCCGCACTAAAGTACGGGGTTGGATAATGAAGTTACAGTCAGACCAACCTGGTTCTTTAGAGCCAGGATCTATGAACAATATCCAGGAAGTAGAAACCAAAAGAGGTACCACAAATGAATGTCTCTACGAACAAATAATTTCATTTATTTTTCTTCTTTCTTATAATTGTTTTTCGCCCTATTCTCGTTTTTCTCCATCATCAGATTGAAACATTCTTCGAGCATTATTCAATATATATTAGCTAAGTTGCAGATACGATAGAGTAGATCACCGTAATCTCGATTGCTTTTTAATCCAGATAGTTTCAGTTGTGTGTCTACGACAACTTCTTGTATTTCTACCTCAATAGCTTCATTAAACGAGTTTTGTAGATGTATTCAATTGATATTAGCTAAACAACAGACAGCAAAAAGGATATCACCGATTTCGGTTTTCAGATTTTTTAGTTTTTCTTCGGATTCGAGTTTATAACGAGATCTTCATCTGACTTTGATATACTCACATTCAGCAACTATAATCTCTTTGTGTTCTTCATGTATTTTCTCAAAAATCTTTTCTTCTTTTCGATATCCATCAGGTGTCTTAGAAACCCAGACATCTACTTGTTGCTGCATATCATAAAAGGTAAGTGTCATAGTGATTGATAATTACGAGGTAAATGTTTTTACGTCATCTTCATAAATATTTACTTCAGAATAGTCATGTGGTGATTCTACTCTATGTCCTGTACTAGAAAGTCGAGTTTTCCATACTCAGTTTCCATTGTTTATTTTTAGTCTTACGTAGCTGTCTTGAAATATACTAAGCGATCATCTCGCGAAAAGAAAGGTATTGATGCGTTGTTGCTCATCAGTGCTGAGTATTTTTGTCTTATCTAAATAGAGATAGAGATATTTTTTCTGTTCTTGTTGTAGTAGTTTAGCAAGTCACTGGAAGGTCAGTTCAGCTTCGATATTCAAAAGGCTCTTTTTATATTGAGCATTATCACTGGTTTGCAGCAATGCTTTACGCGACTGGGAATACTGATTGAGAATTTCTTCAGCATTAGCATCGTTTTTTAGACTTTTGTTTATTACGGTTATGGTTTGACTTCATATTACTTCAGACAAAATGGATGCCTTATCGTTTGCTTTTGATTGTTTGATGTATTCTTTCAGGATAAAAAACATGATATCGTCCTCTCCTTTTTGTGAACAATCAATATAGAGACTAGGTATTTTTTCCTTTAATGTGTCTAGGAGTTCTTCTTGATAACGTGTTTTCATGCACAGGGAAATTGTATTTTCAAGTTTGATAAGATGATCAGGATCTCGCTGTATTTTTTTACTTCATGCAATCGGCATATCGTCTTCGTTTCTTGGATGCTTATATCCCGGGCTTATCATGGTGCATTGTGGCTCTTGAAGAGTCGAATCTATATAGGTATCAATATTTTTCATGTGGTAGAGGGATTGCCAAAGTAAAAAGATTATTCATTCCATTGTTTATAACCCATAGTAATCATTGCGGTTCAATACATACAAACATAAAAGTACAACGATTATTCTTAATAAAATTGATCTGAGTTTTCTCAATCAATAATTATGTTTTTTCTTTTCCCTCAATACTGAACCTCTTCACGCCACTTTTTACGTTCTTTTTCAAACTTTTTTGTTCATAAATCTCGTGGAGTCATCGTTATAAGTCTAGGATTGATATTAGGTTCATTATAAAATTTGATCAAAAAATCTTTTTTTGTCTCTTCTTTAAAATTATTTTCATTTTTCTCCCATTTTTGAGTAAAATCTCTTATGTCTTCGATACTGGAAAAATAGCAAAAAAATCAATCAAAGAAGTCAATTTTTGAATTTCCGCTACCAAAAGATCTTGTATTATTGAGTTGGTCAAAATTCAGAATTTGTTTAAACTCATCCAAAATATTTTTTGGGAGTCATATTCATAGAATATCTTGTTGTAACGCTTCTTGTAATCTCTCGGCTGATACGTTACTGAATGGATTGATTTCATCAAATCATCTGCTCCAATAATCATTTCACATAATATAACCAATAAAATCATTCCTGTTTTCTTTAAACTCTCAATATATTTCGGTTATATCATCTTCAAATTCCTTCGTATAATATCCAGAAACTTCTTTGGCATCCTTAAGGATTCTGTTGACCAAATTGATCAAAGAAAAATTTGTATATGCAAGTGATATAGATCCATATTTACGAAAGTTTTTTTGTCCCTTATATTCTAAGTAAAATGTATATGGATTTGCCATCATAGTGTTGAAATTTTCAACAGTTGCTTTAATCTTTTTGTTATAGGAAAGATACTGTCAGCATAAAACTCGTAATCAGGACATATATTGTTTACGTAGAGCAATAGTGATCAATGCTTCTATATATTTTTTACTTAATCACGTATCCTCTAAATTATTACAGAGAGTTTGTAGAGAAGGTGATATCTTCAATGAGTTAAGCAACGTGCTTTTTGAAACTTCTAAAAGTTTCATAAAATCTTCCTCTATAAATGAATAGGACAATGAACTATCTATAGTGTTGTTTCAGTTATCCATAATAACAGAGAGAATAAAACTTATTTTTAGCGCAGATCATCTTTGATTTTATTCAATAGCTGTAATGCTTGGAGTGGAGTGATGTTATTGAGATCGTAACTTTCCAACAAAGACTTTATTTTTTCGTAGGCTAGATTACTTTTAGGATTAGCTGAAAGCTCAAAGCCTAAAGCTCAAAGCTCTTTTTTCTGTATTTTTAATTCGTTATTCGTAATTGGTAATTCGTAACTGTTTAAATGTATCTTAGCTTGTTCAATAATCGTTGCTGGTATGCCTGCTAATTTCGCTACGTCGAGACCATAGCTTTTACTTGCTCCACCGCTCACTATCTTTTTCATAAAGATAACTTCTTTGTCTGTTTCATACACGCTTACAGAAAAATTTTTCACCCCAGGCAAAGTTTCTTCCAACTGAATCAATTCATGATAATGCGTTGCTATCAAGGTTTTTGCTCCGATATTCGTTACGAGATATTCTAGTATCGCTTTAGTAAGCGCGAGTCCATCATACGTAGCGGTTCAGCGTCCGAGTTCATCAAAGATGATAAAACTTTTTTTGCTGGCATTGTTCAAAATATTTGCGACTTCGATCATTTCTGTCATAAAAGTAGATTGATTTTTTGCGATAATGTCTCCGCTGCCTATACGCGCAAATATTGCATCTACTATTCATAACTTGCATTCTTTGGCTGGCACAAATAGTCCGCAATGCGCCATCAATACGATCAACGCGTTTTGTCTCAGATACGTAGACTTACCTCCCATATTCGGCCCCGTAATGATATGCAAAAAACTAGAGTCATCGTTCATTCATTTTTCACTATTCATTATTCATTTTTCATTAAGTTTTAAGTCGTTGGGTATAAATTGCTGATCGAGCGGAAGATATTTTTCGATAACCGGATGTCTTCATTCAATAATAGTCAGGCTCTCTCATGGAATAAATTCAGGCTTCACAAAATGTTTTTCTTTCGATAATAATGCTTGCGAAACAAAAAGATCGAGCCAAGCTATTCGCTCAGCAAATTCATTCAACTGTTTTGTTCATCAGCGTATTTTTTGTTGCGCTTGCTCAAGCAATTCAAATTCTAGCGCGCGTAAATCATCTTTCGCTTTCAAAATATTTACTTGCAGATTTTCTAGATAGGGAGAAGAATATCTCTGACCTCATTTCAGCGTATTTCTACGAACTACATTAAATTTTCCATTTCATCATTCGTAATTCGTAATTGATCATTCGTAATTAATTTTTGAGAGACTCTTTTCAAAAATTTCTACGTCTTTGTTCGTTACTTCAAGAAAATATCATTGATTCAAAACATATTTTACTTTCACATTCGTGATTCATGCTGTTTGCGCAAGCTCTTGCTGATACTGCATGAGAAGCTCGTCACTATGATAAGCAATTTTTCTTAATTCATCTATTTTGCTTTGATATCCGTCACGGATAAAATCGATATCATCTTTATATTCTTCATCGTTTTTCAAAAGTTGTTCAAGATGATTGTAGAGATGCTGTGCATATAATTGGGTCGTTTCGTTAAGTCACAAGTGCTTTAGTTCATCAAGCAAAAATTTATTATCAAAAAATATCCTCAATGTCGCTCTGAGTTTGATAAACGTGCTTGGCAATAATTTTTTGTACAAGAGCATACTTACCAGTTTCGGAATATCGCGGACGATACCTAGTAACTGATGAATACGTTTGCTTTTCCATTCATTATATATATTTCCATCTTTCAATATTTCCACATTCCCATTGTTTAAATAGTATTCAATGGTATTCAGTCTTCGTTCAAGCTGAGTTTGATCTTTGATTGGATTCGTGATCAGATAGCGAAGAAGTCTCGATCCACCTGCTGTTTGCGTATTGTCCAAAATATTCAATAAACTATATTTTTCACTGCTTTCATAGGTCGACGAAAGCAATTCAAGATTTTTGATCGTGACTTCATCCAAAATGAGATAGGTATCTTGGCTATGAAAGGAGATTTTCGTGATGTTGGTCAGTGAATGTTTTTGTGTGTGGTTGAGATAATAGAGGAGTAAAGCAATCGTCTCCAATCTTCAGTTTTCAACCGCTTTTCCATAGCTCGCAGCTTGTTGTACATGTGTTGTGTCTGCAAGAAATTTTTCTGGATCAGGTGGGAGATCCCAGACAGAGATGAGACATTTCAAATATTGCTGAGTAGGTATACTGATGCTTTCTTTTTCTGGAAAATCGATATCGAAAATAATTTCCACCGGTCTAATCGTGAGGATAAATTTTTGCATTTCAGCGATGTCAGTGAAGCTTTTGGTCCAGTACTCACCGATGCTAAAGTCACCCCAAGCGATGTGATAGTTTTGTCCATTAGTATGAGGTAAAAATGTGATCCCCATCGTGTACGTAAATTCTTTTTTGGTCTCTTGAATATACGTTCATGGAGTAATGATAGACACGACTTCTCTGTCGACTATTTTGCCGGGAATAGGCTCGGTAGTCTGTTCAGCGATAGCGATTTTGTAGCCATGAGCGATGAGTTTCGTTACGTATTTATCAACACTATGATAGGGAATGCCTGCCATAGGGACTGAATTTTCTGAATTCTTATTTTTGCTCGTGAGGACGATATCGAGGACTTTACTGCATATTTTAGCATCTTCGAAAAAGGTTTCATAAAAGTCGCCCATGCGAAAAAACAAGATGCAATCGGTATGCTCTTTTTTGATGTCGAGATACTGGATAATCGCTGGAGTAAAGGCCATATTTGGCTAAAAGACTAAAGCTTGAAGCTTAAAGCTTTTGGCTTGAAGCTAAATTTATTATATCAATTTGATGCCCATGTACATCGTATTATCATACGTGAACGATTTATTTCCTATTTTATAGATGCTATTTTCTCCTTTGGAAATTGTTTCTCACGGAGTGAATTTATATAGTTCAGTTATGTTGGCAACTTGATTCAGAAGAGCTAAATACACACATTCTCCATCAAAGAGAAAATCGTCCATCACCTGTTCACAGTGTTCAGGATGCTTTATTTTTAGTTTACAAGCTCACGAAAACATTACTCCATTTGAATCTTTTATTATTTCTGTTCTATCAAGTTTGATGATAGAGTAATAGTCGTCAACAACCATTGCCCCCTTAACCTCTTCGGTCGCAAAAAACACTATATCATTATATACCAAAAAATTGCTGTCTTGTAAAGCATGAACTTGTCTTTCTGTTTTTCATCATTTATCACAAATTCACCAATCATGCCAATAAATCTTCGTGCTATTTTCTGAAAAATGTTTGTTATGAGGTTTGAAATGATTGATATCATTGGTAATAAACTTTGACGATGGTTGTACAAATTTTCTTCTCTGGTTATCAGTGATTCCGCTTTCTTTTGTGTCTGATGAATATCGAATTCCCCCATTATGTACTTGATACGTTTTTCATGGTCAGATAAGATCGTTTTTGCCGAATATTTCAAGTAATAATTTCTCATCATTCTTCTGTATCTGATAGAGATCTGTAGCTAATTTACTATATCATGGTTCTATATTCTGTTGCAATAAACCAGCTATATTTTCTATGATATATTCCTTGGTGGGGGTAATGATACGGTCTGCAGATTCTCATCTTTGTTTTTCTGCTTCTTGGTATTTTCATTCTTCACCATTTATTTTCAATCTCTGATCTTTTATTGATGGATCACTGATTCTCAACCAGCTTTCAATAATGTTCATTTTTGAATAGGAGAGCATATAAAAGATTGTTTTATTTTAATTCATTTTAGCAAACCCACCCCGATCCTTCCTTGACCCCGGCAACCCGAGGGCAGGCAAGGAGGGAGCTAAGGAAAATAAATAGAATTTTATTTTTCCATATAGCCCCCTGTTAAGGGGGAATGGGGGTTTGCTTATTTAAAAAAAATTAAAATATTTTTGTATGTGTCGTTTCTTAATCTTGTTGTATAAATCTCTCATCAAAATTCAACTATAAATACAAAACAATCTTTGTCCCATCACTTTAAAATAAGTCTTGAAAATGTAAAGCTTTTGGGTATATTCAGAAAAAATAAAAACATAAAAATTATTAGCTATGACCTTCACTGAAAAAATTTTAGAAAAATTCAAAATCTGTCAAAATTCAGAACATTTTATGAGCAAACTTCAGGAAGCAGGATTCAAAGTTTATCCGATTTACAATCCTAAACCCTATACAGACCAAAGCCGATTTATTTTGGTAAATGGTGAGGAAGTAGCTCTTGTACTTTCTTCTGGCCATTTGGCTATGAAAGATCAGCAAGTTGGTATTCAAATTCTTGAAAATGATCCCAAAAAACTCAACGAATGTGAGTGGTACCAAAAATCTAGGACATAAATATTGTTCTACTTATGCTGCCTTTATTAAGGTGGCATTTTTTTTATATAAAAAAAGAGCCGGAAAACCCGACTCTTGATGGAATAATAAAGTACTTAAAACCAATGGATTCTTACATTGGCTGTGTTTTAAAAAACAACACGGGAAAATTTCCTTTGGTGTCGAAGACTTCTTGGATGCTGTCTTTGACAGCACTCTTGATCGTTCCTGGTTCCACTTCAATGAGTAGAAGGTTGGATCGTTTTGCAGTGATAAGGCATAAATTTTTAGCGAAATCTTTTTTGCTCCGTGCCAAGGTCACCTTGAAAGGAATCTTTTCCAAACACAGTTTTTTCTTGATGTGGTTGAGCATTATTTCGTTTGTTACTTCAATGCTTTTCTCATCAGGATTCTCCAAAAATATGTGGATAGTAGAACCGAAAGTTTTTGCAAACATCGTAGCTATGTTCATTTTTGAGAGTTTTCGCTCTCTGTCCATTGCTATGGTGATCTGCTTAAATGGACTGAATTCGATATCATGAGGAAGTATCATAATTAGGATATCTGATTTTTCAGTAGTGTCCCATACAACGTCGGTAAATGAGTTTTTTTGATTGATTTTTATTCCGATGTCCTCTTTGGTACCCATGATAATGAAGCCTGCATTCTCCTTTTTAGCGATGCTATGCAAAGATGCGAATGAGGTAAATAACTGAAGTATTGTTAATGCTGGTTTGAAGAAGGTTTTTATTCTTCTTTCAGAAACCCTGACTTCACATACTCCGTTGATTTTGTATGCAATGTCCGCCACACGACGAACGCCTTCCTCGAAGGAAATCTGAATTTCGTCTATCTGCGGATAGAGCACTAGATCCATGCCCAATGATTTAGCCATTTGTGCAGCATACCGTGCACAGTTTTTTTGTTGTTCACCTGTATTTGCTAAGTTAATTACTGCAAACACGGTTTTGTTTTGTTTTTTTTCTGTCATATTTTTATAGTTTTTTTTGTTTGAGCGGAAACCATAACTATTCACAATCAAAAGTCAAGTAAAGTTAAAAAAACTCCGGAAGACCGGAGATTCATCATGGTTTTATTTTTTTTAATTTTGGTTATTTTTCATCGCTTCTTTCGTTCTTGCTTTGCTTTTCTTATAAGCTATCGAAGCGATTATCAGATTGATTATTACAACAATTAGTAGTATCAGAAATAATATGCCACGAATCTGCCAAAAGGTAGCATAATTTTCCACGAGTCTTTCGCCAAATATAGCCCATAGACAATTAACTACAACAATAATGAAGTAGAATATGCCAAATTTGAATCTGTTTTTTGCTTGTTTAAGCAATGTTTCTGAAGTATCCATGATTTTTATGGTTTTTGTTTTTTATCTTATAAATATTCGCAATCAAAAGTCAAGGAAAGTTATTTAGAAAGCAAGAGCTAGATTTGCAAAAAAAAGCTATTCCGTATATACTTGAATAGTAACGAATATGTTTACCTTGTGAATAATACTATGCCAACGCCGTTAAGCAAAAATATACTAGAGATAACTGACTTGCAAGGGATAAGTCCAAATTTTGAACAACTCAAAATCCTTCCCAAGGAAACAGCTCAAAAAATAGAGACGCTGATTTTTGCAAAAGATAAAAACACGCTCAAAGTACTGACGACCAATAATATCCCTGAAAGACTTACCTCTTTGCTCAAGAGCTTAGAAGACAAGGGATATAAATATGAAGTATTTTATACATCACCAGAAGGATTTACCTATGCGATGAGCCGATATACAGATATGGAAGGTATTGCGCAGCAAAAAAGGAAGGAGGAAACAGAGCAGAAACAAGCCGAAGGGAAATGAGCGATTGCGATGATCCAGAAAATATTTGCAGCAAGAGATACTATGGAACCAGGTGATTTTATCATGGAACTTATTAGACTTGCATTCCAAACATGAGCATCAGACCTGCATTTCCAGCCGCAAGAAGACGGATTGATTGTGAGGATCAGAATAGACGGAGTGCTCCAAGAGTTGCTCCAATTTACTCATGAAGACTTCAGAAAATATTTGCAAAAAATAAAATTTATATCTGGCACCAAAATGAATATCGACTACATTCCGCAGGACGGAAGATTCTCATTTGAAGCGACCGATATTCACGGACAACAAAGGAAAGTGGATGTCAGGGTGAGTTTTATGCCAGGAGTAGAATCAGAAAGCACGGTGCTGAGATTCTTAGACCCGACCAAAGGTATCAGTACTTTTGAAAAAATAGGATTCACCGAAAGAACCTATGAAATCCTCAAAAGAAATTTGGAAAAAAATACCTGAATCACTATCTTCACCGGACCGACAGGTTCATGAAAGACGACAACACTCTATACGATTTTGAGTTATCTCAATGACGGAAAAAGAAAAATAATCACGCTGGAAGACCCTATCGAATATGAGGTCAAAGGTATCCAACAATCGCAGATCAACTACAGTAAATGATATACCTATGAAATCGGACTCAAAGCTATCTTGAGACAGGATCCGAATATTATCCTTATCGGAGAAACAAGAACTCAGGAAACAGCTGAGATTGCGATCAATGCTTCGTTGACAGGTCATTTAGTATTTACTACTTTGCATACCAATTCTGCGATAGAGTCTATCCCAAGATTGACAAGTATGGAGGTCAAACCGTACATGTTAGCGCCTGCGTTGAATCTAATCGTAGCGCAGAGATTGGTCAGAAAAATTTGTCCGTATTGCGGAACCAAGAGAGATGCCAATTATGGAGAGCAAGCAGAGATCAAAGAAACACTCAAAAAAATATCTGATCTTGATCCAAAATTCGCTGTTTCTTTCGATGGGAAAATTCCTGAGGCGGTGGGATGCGATAAGTGCAATGGAAGTGGATATCAGGGAAGATTTGCTGTTATTGAAACGTTTGAAATAACTGATGATATTAGAAAAATGATCATAGATGGAAAAATTGGTGTAGACCTTTACGCTAAAGCCAGGGAAAATGGCTTTCTTACGCTCAAAGAAGATGGCATGATCAAAATGCTCCAAGGCGCAACAACGTTGGATGAATTGAGAAGAGTTTTATAATTAGCTGATAATATGACAAAAGAAAAAGATAAGAAAGATGTAGAACAATGAAAACGTCCATTTGTATCTAATGATACATTGGAAAATTTTATTGATACTGCAAATGATGAATTAAAAGAGACGTTTTTTATCCCGAGCGCAAAAGAGGTAAAAAATCATTATGAATGAGATCTTATGCTTATGACAAGAAAACAAGCAAAGAAACTAGTAAAGAAAAATAAGTTAACGCTCAATAATGAGTCAAAAGAATTGTGGGAGAATAAAATTTTTATCTACAATGAAAAATATAAAACACTTTTACCTTTCCAAAAAGGTGATATTCGGATGTATGATGGGTGATATATGATGTATGATGGAAGAGCTTTCCATTATTTTGATGATTACTGACATGAATTGTGATATGATATACCCTCTGATGAAGTTAGTGATACATGAGAAGAATCTGATGAATAAACATAAATACCTTACGTTTGATGGGAAGTGTCCTTATATAGGACATTTTTTAAAATAAAGAAAAAGATGGAATCGCTTCCACCTTCTTCCCAAAAAAGTCTTGTGTATTATATGATATAATAGTTTAAGATCTTTTTGTAGAACTCGATTACGCAGCCATTTCCATTTGAGCTGATGCAATCTTTGTTACGTTTTTAGCTTCAGGACCTTTTCTTCCTTCACCTACTTCAAATGTTACTGTGTCACCATCTGCGATAGCTTCACCGATTACATTAGATCCATGTACGAATACATCTTTGCTTCCGTCTTCTGGAGTAATAAATCCGAAGTCTTTAGTTCTGTTGAAGAACTTAACGATACCAGTTGTCATTGAATAATATTGGTAGTAAATAAAATTTTGGAGTACAATAGCTCCAGCTAAGAATATACGAAAAAGTCGTAAAAATGCAAGAGCAAATTTAGGTAAAGAAATAGTTGACAAATTAGAATAAAAGAGTATACTCACAATAAGATTTTTTATCTTCTTGAAATAAATTATTATGAATAAGAAAAATTGAAAGGATGTTAACAAGATAAATTGAAAGGATGTTAACAAGATAAATAAAACACCAGATTCAAACGATTGAAAGGTGATATCTATAGATGAATTGAAGAAAAAATTCGCTGCCGATTTACTGAATCCATTGGCAGAAAAAACAGATACAAAACAATTTGCTTCAGTAACTTATGATGTACTCAAAGACGAATTTGCTAGAATAGCTAACATGAAGATTAAAGAAACACCAAACGGTTTTTTCAAAATTTGCATTACCAAAAAAGATGTGCAAGAAAAAAGCACTCCACAAATAGAGATAACAATCACAAAAGATTTTAAATTTAATATTCATCTCAATGACTATAAAAATTATGAAGATTTTTATTTCTATGGAGAAAAATTGACTACCTTAGAGTTGATGGATGAAGTGAAAAACTTTAATGCATTTTTACTTAGACAAAGTATGTCAGAAAATAGTAAATTGGAAATAACAGGTTATGATACAGATTTAAGCAAGAAAGAAATGCGAGAAAAATATTTACGTTCATAGATTCAATGGGAATTATACGTATCATATATATAAAAAAGGCACAGTTTTAAAATGACAATGACCAATATTGCTTACTATTAACAAAGAATGTAAATTCAACATTCGTCTCAATCCTTCAAGACAAGAAGATTTTGAAAGCTTTTTTATTCTGCCTATGGATTGGATAGTAATGATCTAGTAAAAGAAATAGCTACGTTTAAATCATTCTTATCAGATGAAACTGTTCCCGCAACTAGCAAATTTAAAAAAGAGGACCTATTTGATAATCAACTGTATGCTGACTATTCAGCGGAATATGATAAAAAGAATCCACCTCTAAAAAAGGTTTAGAAGATTACCTATCAATAAACAAAAACCCAAATATCAAAAGTATGAAAACAAAAATTTATATTATTATTGCTTTATCCTGTGTAGTTCTAGCAGGAGTAGATGGTATAATTGCAAGGGATTTCCCTTGGTATCTTGTTCTTCTGGCGGGATTTTTTTATTCGCTCTCGTTATATAAACGTCAAGAAAGACAAAAAACAGAGCTAGTAGTGGATGAAGATAAACTGGCATTAGAACAAATGTTCACCAGTTTTGTGGCTTTTGTTGGCAAAGACGCATTAGAAGATCATCTTGGTGGCTATTTTGCAAAAGTTGAGCTGTTGCCTAAGTGCCATGTATTTCATCCAATGATTTCTATAGGCAACATTTCTTCCGACAAACAACCAAAGTACAGATATCTTGCTTATGAAAAGCCATCAAGATTATTTACAAATCTTCCTGAGGGACATTTGTCGACTTACGAAAGTCGAGACACGAAGTTCATCTTCCCACAGAATAATCAACCGTGGGGAAAATGGGGTGGAGCTATCTTGATAAACGATTTCACCATTTATGCATTTTCAGGATTTCCTGAATTGCTAGATGAAGCATTTGTATGCTGGGTTGCCTGGCATCGCAAAGAGCTAGACACAGATCGTTTTAAAGTGATCTGCGAGCGACGAGCAAACAATCCGTTTTTACAAAAAATCTATACTGCTGCTTGTTCTAAGCAGATATAAGGTATTTCAAAATATAGGGTAGACGTTTTGTCTCCCTTTTTTTCTTATGGATCGTACCTTCGGCACTTTTTTCGGACTATCGTCCGACTCTACGGACTACTCGTCCGCATTTAAAAGAGTTTACGCTCTCAAACTTCCACCAGCGCTTTCACCAGCTTTGATAGCTTTGTTCATGATGTTATTGATTTGTTCGGTAGTCATATTTCAGTCACCGACAATTTTTATCTTGATAGATACTGACTTTTTATCGTCACCTAAATTCTTTCCAGCATAGACATCAAAGACTTCTACTTCCTTTACTTCAGGGACTTTTTTAACCGCGGTAATTACTCAGTCAAAATTCTTGTCTGCGTCAATCACGAAACAGAGGTCTCTCCAAATAATCTGGTCTTGCAGTGTTTCAAAATGGTAGATATGTTCATTCAGATTTTTAAAATTTTCTATGAGCGTTGTCATATTCAATGACAAATAGACTACGCCACTTGTCTCTCAGATTTTATTATTTTGTAATATCAATGGATGCAGCGCGCCTATAAATCAGATGGGGCTTCAAGCTTTTTGCTTTTCGCTTTCCGCTAAAATAATAGCTTGCTTTTTTGGATGAAATTGAGCAAGAGCTGTCTTTTCAAAGCTCACCTTGCCAAGCTCCAATTCTTTAGCGATTATTTGGACAATATGTTCTGCTTCCAAGAGTGGATCTTTATCCCATTGAGCGATATTCTTTTGATACAACATTACTCCAAGCTGAGTTTCTTCGTCTACGAATGATGAAGCAAATTTTCCTTGTCCCTTCTCCCTTGTCCCTTGTTTCTTAGTTCGTATCTTTCCTATATCAAATATTTTAAAACCATCAAAAAATTTACTATTTTTCGCCGTATGAGCGAGGAGTCCATAGATCATATCATCTCTCATATAGGGCGCTTCAGGATTGACAGGATTTTGCAGCATATAGAGAGTGTTTTTATCTCTGGCAAATTCTTGCAGAGTTTTTTCACTGATTCGCGGATAGGTTTCTGTTTGGTCGCAACCGATAGTTCTCACAAGAATATCCTCAATCTTTCTCTGAATCGCTATATATTCATTATATGGGACATATTCTGTTTTACTCAATAAAGGAATATTTTCTATCTGATCATATCCATAAATTCTGGCTACTTCTTCATAGATATCCTCCTGAATATTGAGATCATCCGGACCTCTTCGTAATGGACAAATCACATTCATTTTTCAATTTTTCAATGTTTCCATTTTTCAATTTTGAACAAATCCAAGTCAGCTGAGTATCTCTTCAGCCTTTTTATCAAATCATTTTACTTTTTTCCCAAAAATAAATTGCTCCATGACTTTGGTATCGACCTCTATTTGCTTGTCGCTTGCCGCTTGCCGTTTGCTGCTAATATAGTACGAAAGTCATCCAATATTATAGTCGCCGAGGTCTTTTTTGTAGTAATTCAATTCGTCCAAGAAGAGAATCAGACAGAATAATGTGTATCGTGGATTGATATTTTTTTCAAATCTTAATTCTGCATCAGTTCTGAGTCCCAGTCTTGTTCATGTTTTTCTCACAGCGACGGGATCAAAATTTGCTATCTCTACCAAAATATTTTTTGTATTTTCTGTGATTCAACTTTCCAAACCTCCCACAACTCCTGCGAGCGCAAGCACTTTTTTCTTGTCCGTGATAACGACATCGCTTGCTTTCAAAATATGTTCAGTTTCAAAAAGATCAGTGAATTTCTCTCACTCTTTGGCATTTCTCACGATAATATCGCCATCGACTTTTTCCGCATCAAAAAAATGTATCGGCTGTCCGCTGATGTTCATAAACAGATTAGAAAAATCAACCCGATTATTTATCGGATTAGCTCATAAATCAATCATCTGCAATCTTGCAAAAAATGATGTTTGATGGACATTCACATTTTTGAGATGCAGCAACAAATATGCATTCAGACCATCGCTTTCTCATACAACCTTCCTTTCCGGTTTCGTGCTGTTTTCCAATATTTGCATAATATGTTTCACATTGCATTGATTATAATACTCTTTGATTTTATTAAAAGAGATACATGATGCATGATGCATGATGCTAGATATCTTTTCAACTTTATCGTTCTTGAGTCATGTATCTTGTATCATGGATCAATAAATTGCATTCAATTCCGTAGCTGCCCCAAAATGTCAGGTGAGGTCAGGTCTATTGGTCAATGACTTATTATCTACTTCCATTACTCGGCTTTCAAGTCGAGGAAACTTTGCGCTCAATGCAGTTCATAAATCCTTATCAGAAATATCTTCCAGATCTTCGGTCAGTGATCGAATTTCATGTTTTTCCATATCTTCATTAATGCCAATTTCTTCTTTGCTGCAGATCATTCCGTTCGATTCCAGTCCTCTCATTTTTCTTGGCTCGATCGTGATTCCTACTTTTTCAAAAACCGTACCTGGTAACGCTACTGGCACATATAGTCCTGCCGCCACATTACTTCCTCAACAAATGATTTGGTAGTTACCTTTAGTTCCGCAATTGACTTGGCAGACGCTCAATTTGTCAGCGTCCGGATGCTTTTCGCACGACGTGATATATCCTATGACGATGCTTTCAGCGATAGTCCTGTAATTGACTTCCTCGATTTCACATGTTTTGAGAATGAGGTTTTTCGCGATATTCTCTGGAGTATCGTTGATAGAAATGAATTTTTTCAATAGCGGTGATGTGTACTTCATATAAAGATTGAAAGGTTAAAAGATTGAAAAATGGAAAGATTATTTCCCTAGGAATTGTACGACATATTCTATATCTAATCAGGATTGATCGACAATAGATCTAAATGTTCAATAAGGGATATCTTTGGAATGTATAGGAATAATAATAACAGTTCATAATTTATTTTTTAACTTGATATGAGATCATTTTTGAGAAATTTTCTCAAATCATTCTCTTTCAAAAAATTGCAAAACATTTTTTGCTTTATATACTTTAGGCATGTTGATAAGATATTTCTAATAAACGAGGGAATTTAATGGTTGTTTCTTGAATTTTTTTCTCATTTTCCAAAAAAAGATCAAGAGCTTCTTTGGTATTTTCAATACATGCTTCCTCTGTTTTCCCAAAACTACTTACATTATTTTCCATGATTCTTCCTATAAATATTTTCCCTTCTTGCCAGATTATAAGATGAAAATTACTTTTCATATTATGATGATATGAAGTAATAAAAAGTATAAAAGCATAATAACAAAATCTCATCAGAAAAAAAGAGAAAATAATATATTGTCAAATAGCTAGCGCTTCCTGGCTCTAAAGAACCAGGTTGACTATATAGCTATCTTTCAGTCAACCCCGTACTTTAATGCGGGGTTGTGTTTGTGATTGGGATGATAGAGCTTTAATGGGGGATTATTCACGAAAATATTTCCTTCTTGCATTTATACCCTCATTCCATAAAAAAAAGTCTCAACAAAAAAACAAAATAAGATAAGATTGATAAATGTTCGCCACAGCGAACGATAAACGCTTCGCGATAAAAATCGTACAAAATTGTTGGTTAAACTAGTTGAGGTTTTCAAATTTCACATTCAAAATTTAAAATTTAAAATTCGTTTCTATGATCAATCCGTTAAGCGGTCCCAAGCGTGTAGTCAATAAATTTATCAAAACATATCTTATCCTCAAATCTCATCTTCATCAACCCTCATACAAATATCAGGAGAAGATAATTTTTGGTTTGATCGAGAAGTGTAAAAAAACCGTCTTTGGAAGGAAATATGGGTTTGAAAATATTCAGTCCATAGAAGATTTTCAGGATGCAGTTCCTATTTCTCATTATAAAGATTTTGAGCCACGGATTACCTATATGCTCAAGGGAGAAAAAGATATAACATATCCTGGAAAAGTTGATCGATTCGCCACCTCATCATGAACGACCTGAGGCAACGCGAAATATATTCCGATAACGAAAGACAATCTTAAGATATCTCATTTCAAATGAGGTTTAGAACTCCTGAGTATGTACGTCAAAAACAATCCGAGAACACAATTTTTTCAATGAAAAGGGCTCGTGATTTGATGATGATTTACCAAAAATCCGTATACCGAAGAAGATAATGTCGGATTTATTTCAGCGATCTTGCAAAAAACTGCGCCGTGGATAGGGCAGCATTTTCGTGAGCCGAAGCCAGAAATATCATATATGGAAAATCGAGACGAAAAAGCGCAACGTATGATCGAAGATACTGTGCATAAAAACATCACTTTTATCAGCGGACAGCCATCACGAGGATCAAACTTTCTCTACAAAGTCTTGGAATACACGGGAAAGAAAAATATCCTTGAAGTCCGGCCAAATTTTGAAGTCTTTTTTCGAGGAGGGATGGCGATAGATCTTTATAAACCGCAATTTCAAACATTGTTTCCAGGCAATAAAATAAAATTCTATCAGGCGTATAATGCTTCTGAATGATTTTTTGCGTGCCAAGATTCTAATTTCACTGATGATATGCTGCTGTTTACCAATCATGGCGTGTTTTACGAATTTATTCCGATCGAAGAATATGGCAAAGAAAATCCCAAAGTATTGACCTTAAAAGATGTGGAAACAGATAAAGATTATGTGATTCTGATTACCAATAATTCCTGATTACGAAGATATGTGCTTGGAGATACCGTTAAATTCACGACACTCAACCCCTGGAGGATTAAAGTATCAGGAAGGACAAAATATTATATCGATGTGGTAGGGGAATGCGTTACTTCAGATTATACCGACAAAGCATTGCTCGAAGCATGCAAACAAACCGATACGATAGCGACAGATTATATGCTTGCGCCGATCACCTATTCTGGATGAAGCGTCAGATGAGCCTATGAGCGAGTTATAGAATTCACCAAAGCGCCAAAAGACGAAAACGAATTCGCTAGAGTTTTAGATAAGCAATTGTGTGCGATTAATTCTTACTATTTCGATGAAAGATATGATACCAAAGTGCTTGGAGAACCAGTAATTCACTGCGTAAAACAAGGTACCTTCTATGAACGGATGAGAAGCAAAAATAAGCTTGGTGGTCAGCACAAAGTCCCCAAAGTCTCCAATGAAAGAAAAAATATCGATGAGTTATTGAACATAATCGACTAGATTGTTATTCACAATGACAGTAAAATTAGTTTTCAAAATAAAAAACATATAACTATTCAAAAACAAAACAAAAAAATATAACTCTATGAAAATAAAAACATTAAAAATTATTTTTCTGATCTTTTTGGCGATAGGAGGAATTTTCTTCTTCGTGGTGTTGCCGATATTGATCAATTTCTTCTGGTGGACTATCGTAATATGTTTTTCCATCTGTTTCGCATCTATGTATATATATTTTTCCAATTCACCTCGTACATCCATGCATCGTTTCTATGACTATGAGGAGAAAAAAGAAAAAAAGAATATCAAGAAAATACGGTTCAGATATAGGAAACAGGATTATGAATTCAGCTGCGGTCAAGCGGTTATGCAGATGAAATTGGAAAGATATGGCATCCAAATGACTCAAGATGAAATCATTGCTATTTCTGGAGATAAAAATCTTGGGACTTCTCACTGGGAAATAGAAAGCGGACTCAATCAGATCTTTCTTTTGCACAATAAGCTTTTACGTGCAAGGATAAGTTTCTACACTTCATATGCTCAGATTGTAGATCACCTTTCCCGAGAACGAGGAGTTATTGTCTTATTTATGAGCCACTTCCTGCAAAAAGGATTCTCTTCAAAAGCAACCTATCCGCATTTTGCTCTCCTCAATCATATTAGTTTCACGGAGAATAAAGTGACTTTAGTCGTCCCTTCGTCGGATTATGTCCAGCACAAAAAAGACGGTCCTGAAGAAGGAGAAGCTCTGCTTTCGATAGAAGAATTTCATCATCGATTTTATGCCGAAAATAAGTATCTCAAAAGGTTGGAATACAAACCAAACCAAACAGGAAATTACGTGAAAAATGTATGGAATCGTAGTGTGAATCTTCTTTTCCGAGCAGTATTTATTTTCGCATATTATACAAAAATCCTCAAACCTGGCATCGCAATATTTGTCGAACCAGTAGAGGAACAATAACTGAATTGCTCCGGAGTATATCTCCGGATTTTTTTGTAAGTGCTCATTATTTATTTTTTGCAAACTCTATAAATCCAACAAAGCTGGAGAAGGTTAGGGTGGATTTGTTGTAAGAATTCACTACGTAAAAATTCGCAATATTCTTTCTCTCATAAACTAAATGACAAAAGAATGCACCATTATTAAATCAGCATGAAATGTAGCCCTAGCATGAGAGACGCGTAAGCGGATTCACTAACTATGTGTGTTCAGTAGAATAAACATGATATTGCCCTAATGGTGCTTGATTTTTTTATCCAATATTTTTGTTCCTCCTTTGTTGTAAAGGAGGGGGACCGAACCCC
>JBAZRN010000023.1:0-19053 GCA_041663325.1 Candidatus Absconditabacterales bacterium
TCTTTCAGTTATGGACAGGTGTTTCATGATGGGTACTGAGAATATAAAGGTCATACCTCTATTATACCCTCAGGTGGCGGTTTTCAAAATTTAATTGATCGCTTAATTTTTAAAAATATGGATAGTCGTATGGTAGCTGATCATGATGACAGGTCGCTTAATAAGCCACAAGAAACGTGAATTGCTGTTCGTGAGTCTAAGGCATTATGATTTACTACGGGAGAATTACTCAATTCGCTTATCAAAGATCCTAAAGAGTTTATTCCAGAATTAATAGAAAATACTGATGTGCCAACAAATCTTGAGGTATTGGATAACGTAATCACTAGATTACAACAAAATCGATCTCGTGACAATCAAGCGAAACTATTTGATATACTCAAATTGTATAAAAAACAATTTTCTTTGATCCTTTTACATGAAACAGATCCTAAGATAATTATTGATAGAATCTATAATCTGATGTATACTGAATACACGGTATTTTTAAAAGAAGTAAGTAATCTTGAGCCAAGTGATTATATAGATTTTACAAATCCTCGAGTATTTTTGTGCATGTATTTGTGAAGTCAAAAACAAGTAACAAAGACAAAAAGTGATGTATATCATGAAGCATTTTTGAAGGCGAAAGAAACAGGATTGGCAGATTTATTGCTAAATTTTGATGAGCTATCAGATAGATTCAATTTGTGTCAAACAGATTGCAATGCCATAGTCTTGGATTATATACAAAAATCTAAATCGTCAAAAAAATCAAATAGTCAATCAAAAGAGAAAGTATCTTCGACGCCCAGAAGCGTACGTCTTATATTAAGAGCACTTTGACTTACCAATGAGACAGGATCCAAACTTTTAATAACTCCAGAATTGATAGATCATACTAAATTGCTTAACGCAGCTGACAAAGATATTGGACAGAACGGCAAAAAAGAAAGAAAGGTCAGAAAAGAGAAGATAAAAGTGCCTGATAGTATTCCAAATTTATTGGATTAAACTCTTTATGGTATGGATACATTGCAAAATACATCCTGTATATATGAGGATGAAATCTATCAAAAGAAGAACAAATCACATATATTATGATCATATTTTTTTGATTTATTCATGTCGTATGATGAGGTCAAAGCAAGGTATTTTTTGGAACATCTTTTTTATCATGGATTGTGACTCAAACGTGGATTATGACTTGAAGAAAAGGTAAAACATATCAAAAATAATTCATGACAGTGATCAGATTATTATGAAAAGATTTTGAAAATCTTATGATATTATTTTATTGCAAACTTACAAGAGATACCTAATGCTCAAAGAGATTTCAACGATATAGGCAAAGATAATAGATATCTGTCTTCTTATTTTTTTGAAAAAATAAAGAATCTTGATGAAAAATGATTAGCAAAACTTACTATAGAAATTATCCATATAGCTAATAAACATTTTTCTCTGCTGATAAAGGGTCAAAATGATTTTCTTCATGAATGTGATGTGTCTTTGGTAGCAGAATATAAAGATACTACCTTTAATGCTGCTGAATTTCAAAAATCATTGTTACTGAATTTTAAAAGCAATGAAAATTTATCTACCTATACGTTTTTGCCCAAACAGATACTCTATTCATCTTATCAGAATAATTGATTTTTCCAAACACCAGATTTTTCGTTTAATATCCATTCTTTTTATGATATCATACAGGGGAATTCATGATTTGAAATCATGACTATGCTAAATTATACGCAAAAAATAAGAGAAGCCATCCAAAAACTTTACAAAAAAATGAATGAGGAATGAATGATATGACATGAAATTAGGCAAAGGACAATGATACCCTATTTCGATAAAGATACCTGAGAATATACGTATTCTGTTGAGGTTGAATCTAGAACACATCCACAAAGAATTGAGGATGCTTTTTTGCAATCAGTTTTTGATGCCTATTTTAAAAAAACAGGAATAGGTGTCCAAGACAATTCAGAAAAAATAACATATGTATTGTCTGTATTAAAATCTACTATACAACAGAAAAATGACGATTTATTTACCGAGGAATGTAAAAAAAATATAACTTCTCAAATGTTGACTGTAGTGGAAAGTAAAATAAATCTTCTTCTACGTATGCTACCTGATGTTCCTAACATAAAAAATCTTCTTCAGTTTTATAGTGATAAAATAACTGATACTACAGTATTTTTTGAGAGGAATAAGGATTTAGGATTTACTATAAATTTTAGGAAGGGGCTTTCTGCAAATATTTCTTTGCATTGTTTTGATGCCCCTGATTTTTCATGCGCCATACAACTTATTGAAACTAATGAATCCCGTGATACTGATATTGTCCAATCAACGTTTGAGATATATACCCATAAAGGCAACATTGTTTGGAATGATTTTCAAAGTTTTGCTTATCAAAACGCTAAGAGATATCTTACAAATATTATAAGAAATAATGATCTGCGAAATGATATAGTTCCCTCACAATCTTTGTCTGAGCAACAAAAGGAGATATTCTTGGATTATTGTATTTATAGTTTAATGACTTTACCAAAAGTTACGGGAAATGCCGATATCAAAACTCAGGCTAAAGTATTGCAACAAGTATTACATAGATTTGATCGGGATATCGTGAAAGAAAAAAATACGTATTATGTGCCAGATTATCCTTTTTTGGAGGATGTTCTTGAACAGGAACATGCTGTATCCGAGCAGATTTTTTTATCTACATTTCATAATTTTTTTGCCTGAGTCAAATCATCTAATCCATTTTCCACATCTAGTTTGGGTCGTAAAAATATTGATAGAATAGATGACAGCAATTTGTCACCCAATAATGTTTCTTATCTTAAACTTATATCGGATCATGAATATGCAGATACTGTTTATCAAAAAGCAATAACACAAAATACCTTTGTTTTAGAAAATGAAATATTCCATTTGCAGGGGAATAGAGAAAAAATCTATAATGATGAAGTTATTTCTACAATGATTGATTTTTTGCATAATGAACCAAGTAATGCTAAAAAGATTCTATTTCTTAGAAATTGGATGCATTTTTTGTCGTCAAGTATGAATGATACCAAGGATAAAGTTTTGACCATATTGGAGGATACCATTACATTGTCCCATAAGATGCTTGGCGATTTGCAAAAAGACAAAGAGACAAAGAGACAAAGAGACAAAGAGACAAAGAGACAAAGAGACATTAGAGGGAGATAAGCAATTGATATCAAATAAAATAGACGGTTTGAAAAATAATTCTGAAAGAATAGCGTTAAAAACCTCCATAGCCTTTCAAGAAAAGCAGATAATACGGCCGAATAAAAACGTTTTGTGATTTGCCCCTCCCAAAGGTAATGTAAAATTTTCACATCCCGCATCAATCAAAACCTCCAAAATGAAAACTGAAGAAAAGAAAAAAGCTATGCTTTTTATCAAAGAGCATAATTTGCCAATTTTTGCAAAATTGAAAAATTTGAAGTCAACACTTGGATTGTTTGATTGAGAGATAAGTAAAAATAAAAGGGAGTTAAAGGAACTTTATGATAATGAAGCTGTCATAGATCAAAAAATCATTCAAATACGTGATTTTAATAAGGTGTTAGAATTTTATATGGAGATAATGAATGAAACTGATGCTGATAAGATTTTTTGACAAATAATTAAACTTGAAAAAACCTTGCAAATGATAGTCAATGAGTTGGAAGCGCTATTATTGCAGATACCAATAGCTGAACAAGAATTACGTATTGCTAAAATTGCAGAGGCGAAAATAGTTAAAGAGAACATTGCATTAAAAAGCGTAAAATGAGACGTAGATATACTGCAATTGGCTAGGGAATCTAATGCTAAATCTGAGTACCAAAAGAAAGAAACAACTTTTAAAAATCTCATAAAAAGAAAGAGAACTTTGTTTCTAAATAAAAATAACATTTCAAAAGAATTTCTTTTTGTAAAGTGATATTTTTTAGCTTTAAACTTATGAAATGATGCGTTAAATAGGCAGATTGATACTTTAAATGAGACAGATTTTTGAGAAAAAGAAGAAAAAGAACTTATCAATAAAGAAAATTTTGTCTATTCCATGGAAACCTTCTGTTCTGATTGCCAAATTATAAAATACATCAAAGATCTTATATTGTGAGTACAGCATGATGTTAATTGCATCTCCATAGATACTCATAGAAAGCTCATACACTACTTTGCTGCTCATCACTGTTTGATTTTTTATTTGCAATTGTTGGATAAAAATAATCTTTTAGTCAACAATAAAGCGATTGGCGATAGTATGATGTTTCGGTATATCACCAATAAAAAGATGATAAAGGAATCTTTTGCCGCATTTGAGCAACAAAATACAAATTATATTTTTTACGTGTTTAGAAAACTTGGTTTATTGGATACGGGCATGGATAAACAAAATCATTTAACTATCTTCTGACAAGAATTGATAAAAAACAATCAAGAGCTAGCAGCTTTTGTCAACGAATTTAAGCGTAATTATCATCTCTATTATCACAATAGAAAACTTCAGGATTTAATGATATAATTGCTAATTGGTTATAATACCAGAGCCGATGCATTCATTATTTTTGTATGCTACTATGGTTTGACCTGGCGCAATGGCTCGTTGTTTTTTTTTGAAAACAATAATCATCACGTCTTCATTTCCGTAAAGTCCGTCAAGTCATTTTTTTGACTTTTGGTTTTTGACTTTAGGACTTTTGACTAAAATTGCTTCCTGCGGTTCTTGTCTATATCTGATCTTTGCAAGCACTTTAGTTGGTAATGTATATTTTTTTCTTATCCAATGTCGTCCTGTGATGGAAATAGTTCTTTCAAAAAGTTGTTTATTCTCTTTGTTTCCTACCACTACTATATTTTTTTTAACATCAGTTTTGATGACATATGCTTTGAAGGGAAGCTTAAGTCATTGTCTTTGTCCTATCGTAAAAAAATATGCTCATTCATGTTTGCCGACAATCTTTCCTGTAGTATCTATTATATTTCCTTCTTTCTTGGGAAGTTTTTTGAGTAGAAATTCTTTGATAGGAATATTTCCTATAAAGCATAATCACTGACTATCTTTACGTCCAGCATTAGGAAGTCAGATTTTTTCTGCTATTTTTCTTACTTCTGGTTTCGTTAATTCTCCAACAGGAAATAATGATTTAGAAAGTTGGAATTGATTGAGTCCTGCAAGAAAATATGATTGATCTTTATTGTGATCTATACCTCTTAAAAGCTTAAATTTTTCAAATTTTCAATCTTTTAATTTTTCAATCCTCGAGTAATGTCCTGTAGCGATATAGTCAAATCATAGTTCTATCGCTTTTTGGAGGAAGACGTCGAATTTGATCAGGGTATTGCATAATACATCAGGATTTGGCGTTATTCATTGTTGGTATCCGTTGTAGATATATTCTATAATCTTTTCATTATATTCTTTTTGAAGATCAAAAGAGATAATTTCTATTCACAAAAATTTGGAAGCTTTAATAGCTTCTTCGGCATCAGCATATGTTGTGCAATTTCCACTGTCAGAGACGTAATTTTTCATGAATCCTGCTACTACCTCATATCATTGCTGTTGTAATAGATATGCAGCTATCGCAGAATCCACTCCTCATGACATACCTACTAAGACTTTCTTCAAAATATGTTAGCTTAAAGCTCAAAGCATAAAGCTTAAAGCCTAAAAATTTTTATCTTTCTTATAAGAGATTACTTATTGTAGGTTTTTTTTCAAACTAAAATACCCTGCCCGTAGGCAGAGTATTTATTTTGTTTTAGTTTTTAAAGAAGACTATCTTTTTTTTGCAACCTTCTTTACAGCTTTTTTAACTGCTTTTTTAGCAACTTTCTTAACAGCCTTTTTAGCAACTTTCTTTACAGCTTTCTTTACAACTTTTTTAGCTGGTGCCTTTTTAGCAACTTTTTTCTTTGCTACCATTTGTGGTATATAATAAGAGATAAAATGCCAGGTAGAAATTTAACTTGTTCAGCTAAACTTTCCTTGCTACAATTTTTATAGGTAAGGAAGTGAGAAAAGCAAACATAATCACATTTTTTTTAAAAAAACAGTATTTGAATGTTGGTAGTTCTTACCTATTGATTTATTGCATCGAAAAAATATTCAGTTTACTTATTCAATTAAGTGTATGAGTTATGTCATTTTTTTAATTTTTTTGGAGGAAGCAACACATCTTTCTCATCAAAACTCTATCGCTTATAAAACATTATTTTTCTCGAGTAATATAGCTTGAGAATTGGTATAAAATCTATTGTTCGTGTATATTACATAAAAAAATGTTCGTATGAAAATTTTTTATTTTTTTCTTTGGATCATAATACATGCGTCATGGACACATTCAATAGTATTTTTTTTACAAAATTCAATCGCTGCATCACTTTGTGAACCTGGTTGTAACCATACATTTTTTATTCCAAGTGTTTTTACCTCTTTCAAAACTTTCTGTGTGACTATTGGTTGGGTTACAAAAATAGCTCCATCGATTTTTTCTTTGACGTCAGAAAGATTAGTATAAACTTTTTCTCCCAAAATTTCTTTTTCTGTGGGATTTATAGGTAGTACCTTATATCCTGCGTCTAGTAAATCTTTAAAAACTTTATATCAATATTTTTTTTTATTATTAGATGCACCGACAACAGCATAGAGAAAATCTTTGTTGATCATGTTTTATATTACTTGTAAAAATCTGCATTCAATTTTTCTGACACCAAATTTTGGATTGTGAAATTTTACGATAGCGAGATGATTCCATATTTCCAATACGTATCATGTACCGAATAATTTGTGTTTTACAATATTTCATTCTTCGATATTTGGACTGTGAGATAGATCTCCGTCTCATCAGAGATCGAATTTTTTAATTAATTCTACGGGTATTTCATCTAAGAATCTGCTTGGTGGATTCATTTTAGTTTGTCCTCGAGTCATTCTGCTATGCGCATGAGAAAGAAATAAGACATCTTTTGCTCTTGTGATAGCTACGTACATCAATCTGCGTTCTTCTTCCAAAAGTTTTGGTTCTATCATTGCGTTTGACAGCGGGAAAATGTTGTCTTCAAGTCCTGCGACGAAAACTACAGGAAATTCTAGTCCTTTGCTTGAATGCACGGTCATCAATTTCACAGCGTCGATATCACCTTTTTCGTTCTCTGAAATATCTGAAAGTAATGCGACCTCTTCTAAAAATTGTCTAAGCACTTCTTCACCTGTTTCAATATATTTTTCTGCCATGTTGATCAATTGTCCTATGTTTTCATATTTTTCATCAGCTTGAGTTTCGCCTCATTCTTCTTTGACGAGATAGTCTCTGTATTTTATTTTTTTTACAAGTTTTTCTATTATTTCTGCTGGTCTGCTTGTCGCTATATGCTCTTTAATTTCTTTGATTGATTGTATAAATTCTTGGATTCATCTTCTTGCCATCGGAGTAATTTTGATGCTAGAAGATTCATAACAACTTTTTTCGAGAATATCAATTAGCGAGGTATTGTGGATGATTGCTTCTTCTTCGAGGTGGTCGATGGTAGTCTTTCAGATTTTTCTATTTGGTGTATTTAAAATTCTTTTGAGTGAGACGTTGTCTATCGGATTTAAAAAATGTTTTATATAACTAATGATGTCTTTGATTTCTTTTCTTTCGAAAAACTTGAATGCTCAAAATATTTTATACGGAATTCCTTCTTGGATGAAGAGTTGTTCGAAAGGCGATGACTGGGCATTAGTCCTATATAATATTGCTATCGTTCATCGAGATTTCATTTTCTTGCCGTCTTTCATTTTTTTGATCATATCGATGATGTTTGCTGCTTCATCCATTTCGCTGCCATGGGAAAAAATAGTAATTTTATCGTCACCTGTCCTATGCGGGACAATATTTTTTTCGTATTGATTGGTGTTGTGTTTGATAATGTGATTGCTCGCATGAACGATATGCGGTTTGGAACGATAATTGATTTGGAGCTTGAACATTTGGATGTCCGGCCAGTATTTTTTTACATTCAGGAAATTTTCCATCAATGCTCATCTTCGTCCATAGATACTTTGAAAATCATCTCCGATAAGCGTAACATTCCCTTCGTTGCCTGAGAGCATTCTTATCAGCTCAAATTGGATCCGGTTGGTGTCTTGAGCTTCATCTACTAATATATAGTCAAATTTATTTTGCCACTTGGTGAGTGTCTCTTTATTTTTTTTGAATAAGAGGTAGGGGAGGAGCAGGAGATCATCAAAATCAAGTGAATTGGATTTCTCAAGTTCTTTTTGATAGTGTTCGTAGACTTTGTACATAGTTTGATCATAATCACTTGTACTATCTTTGCTTGATGACTGTGGATCAAATCAATTATTCTTTTGTTTGGAAATGAAGCTTTTCGCTTCAGGGATTTTGAAGACTTCTTGGAGATTGAGTTTTTTCAATACGTCTTTGAGCACAGATTGCGATTCGTTCGTGTCGAATATTCAGAAATTTTTATTATATTTCATATCTAATTTTTCTATATCTTCTTTGAGTATTTTAAGGAAGATGCTATGAAAGGTTCAGATCCATTTCAAGGATGCTGCAGTGTAGAGTTTTTGTGGCGTAATTGCTTCATCGTTGTTGGTGACGCTTTCTAAAAAATCTGTAATACTATCTTCTTCGCTTTGTGGAATTCCTTCATTCTGTTCAGTCACTTTTTTTTCTATTTTTTCTTTTTTCATCGCTGGCATTTCTTCAGATATTTTCACGAGTCTCTCTTTCATTTCGTTAGCGGCTTTGTTGGTGAATGTTACTGCTAAGATTCTATTGACAGGAATATGTTTAGCTTGTGTGATGTAGGCTATTTTGTAGGTGAGCACCCTTGTTTTTCAGCTACCCGCTCCTGCTATGATCAGTGAAGATGTATCGATGTGGGTACATGCTTTGGTCTGTTCTTCGTTCAGCTGTGTCGCTATATATGATTTGATATCCATGATTTTAGATTAAGAATTAAGAATTAAGAGATTAAGAATTAAGAGATTAAGAATTAAGAATTCCGAATTATTGATGGAAGTTTATGGAAAAGTGGAATGGTTTCAATTTGAATATATAAAAAAAACCGGATAAAAAATCCGGGAAGTGTGATGAATGATGTTTCAAAGATTATTCTCCCAAAATGATTGCAGCAATGTCGGGGAAATGTTCTGTATAGTCACCGAAGATTTGAGAACCAAACGCTTCAGGACTAAATTTGTCCCAGGTGATCTTTTCTTTCCAACCCGCACCGGAATAAGAGCCAAAACTCATAGGTGAAGAATGAATTTCAATAAATCCTGCCCACGGACGAATTGTTGCATCTTTTACTTCCATATTTTCATCTGCCATATAGTCATGTTTTAAGTGTGGAACTACACAGATAGGAAAATCTGCGGCAATTCCTCCACCTAACTGCAAAAATGCAATAGAGGAGTCTTGGGTATTTTTTATATACCATTCTGCTAAATGGTGCATGTAAGCGAATCCAGGTTTAATAATTGATGGATTGATAGGACAATCAAGTTTGTACTTTGAAAGTAATCGATCTTTTCCATCATAACATGCATGAGTAAAAATGTTTCCCATGGTGCTATCTTCTGCGCCTGGTACATATACAGGAATGTTATGTTTCCACGCTTGGTATAACCAACAATCATTTTCATCTGCTTGTGGATCTTTTTTTATCAGATTTTGTTCGAATAGCTGAAAGAAAAATTTGTGCCACAAATAACTTTTGTTTTCTGTTTCTGCTTTTCTCCAGAGATATTCCAGTTTTGGCAAGATTTTCCTTACGGATTCGTCTTCTGGCAAGAATGTGTCTGTTATTCTTCGAAGTCCTGCTTCACGAAGTTCGTTTTCTTCTGATGGTGTCAGTTCCATGTAGTCAGGGATGTAATAGTAGTAACTGTGTGCTACATACCTGTACATACTTTCTTCCATGTTCGCTCCCGAGACAGAGATGCCATGGATTTTTCCTGCGCGGATAAGTTTGCTGATAGGTATTCCAAGCTCGAACGATGAACCGGCACCTGACATAGTTAGAAAAAGTTTGCCACCTTTATCCAAATGTTCTTTTAGCCACAATCCTGCATCAATAGTTCTCCCACCATTACAATGGCGTTTGTTGTGTACTAAAAAATTGGTCACTGGAGTGTTTGGATTCGGGATGAATGATCTTGTTCCTACTATAATTTTTCCCCGTAATGCAGGAGATAATTTAGCTAATTTTTCTTCCATAATTTGTTTTTTTATTTGGGTTTATATTAGATTTTATTTTTACGGTCACGTATATATCTATTTTATATGGCAAGTCAAGTCTTGTGGGTTTTTTTTCTTGATTTACTCGTTATGATTACTATATAGATAAGCGTTAAGGTTCAGTTCAATTAATTGTTTGGTTGGGGTGTCCTGTTTCAGGCGCCCTTTTTTTGAATCTAAAACATCAAAATGTAACGTGAACAATTTCTAGAGAGAACAATTTCTAGAGAGAAAATCAAAGTATTAAAAAAAGCCTGGATAAACCAGACTTGTGAATAGACACTATTAAGGCGTTACTTCTTTGAATGGAAAACGAATTTCTAATTTGTTTAAATGCATTTTTTCTTTTCCAATCATCTGACATAAATTTTTAATTGCCTCTTCTGGAGATTTCCCCGTGGCAATTAAACTTTTAAAACATATTTCTGAATTTCTTTTTTCTGAATTTCTTTCGAATTCTTCAAGATATGAAATCTGAAAACTTTCATGAGATGTTCCTTTTGTTACTAATTTACATTCCCAGTCTCCTTTGTATTCTATTTGACTTGTGATAACCTCTGCTCCTATCATTGATAAATAGGTGAGCAGATCTATTGATATCTTGTGTAATTCCATAATATATTTCCTCCTATGTTTTGTTAATATTTTGTTTTTCATAAAATGATATTACATGTTTATTCAGTGAAGTCAAGTCTGAATTTCCGATTTTTACCTCCACTCTGAACTGTCAAAAAAATACCAAGGTATAGTGTGTGAATAATTTGTGTTGTTTTTTTAAAGTTTATTGGAATGATTTGGTTTAAAGATTATCAATAAAATTACATACATGGTTAGCAGTATTGCTTCCACGATTGTCTGTCCTTTTTTAGCTGGTGCGCCTAAAGAGACAAAATCTATTTTCCAAACAACTCCTATGCTAAATATTATAGCAATTATTCCACCGATAATCATTACATTTATTATGTCGATATTTTTTTCTGGATTCCTTGCTACTGTATACAATACCATACTTAAAACTATTGCTACTAGTGATATAACGGTATCATGATAAGGAGTATATAATGCTCCATCATAAAATGGGAAAATAGTTAAACCAAAAAAATGTGCAATTGCACCAATAATGTAATACACTGCACCTAAATATAAAATAATTTTCAATATTTTTGTTTTGTTTATATTCATATATGAACATATATTACTAAAATATTTCAGGCAATCGTTGAATATGTTTTACGATATGGTAATCTATTCCTTCACCACTAATTTATCTTTATACTCTTCATATAACTCTTTTACATCTTCTGGAGTTTCGTAGTTTGGAAAGAGGGTCTGGTTGAGGTCGATGGAAGTCGTAATGCTATCCGCGATTTTGTTGTTGGTTTCGATCAGATTGTTGATTATGTTTTTTTCTAGTCCATTATGTTCCAAAATTTCTCTAATTTCATCTTCGCTCATTATATGAAATTGTCCTTTGGGCTTTCTTCTGTTTTCGTCATAAATCTTGAGTCCATCTTTGATGGCGAGAGCCACTTCTCGTGCCTGTTTATCGGTCTTGGAAGGATAGGAATAATTGTTGCTTACCACACAGGCGATCTGCTCTTTTTCGGCTATCGCCAAGAGAAGCTCGTTCGTTTTTTTTGACTCTGTCGTCTCGGTGTAGTCTTGCGCGATGATTTCCAGATAAACATTTTCTTTGCCTATCGTATCTTGTATGAGGTGAATGATTTCGATCATTTTAGATTCTTTTTCGTCGAGCGCAATCATTTTGCCTATCCATGAACTGGCTCATCCAAACAGACAAATAATTTCTCTTCAGAATGTTTTCAACGATTGGAGATCTATTTTGGGTTTGCCTTTGATCCCTTCTTTGTTGGCAAATGACGTCAATTGCATGAGACTTTGATATCATTCTTTATTTTTGGCTAGGATGACGATATTGCCTATCTGATTGTCTGTTAATTGAGAATTGATATCCATGACAAATCCAAGTTCTACTCCTATTATGGGTTTGATTCCCGCATCTTTTGCTGATTGATACAGTTTTACCATTCCATACATGCCGTTGTAGTCGGTAATTGCGATTGCGTTCATTCCAAGCTCTTTGGCTTTGGCTACGATAGCTGCTGGTTTGCCAATGGCTTCAAGGAATGAGAAGGTGCTGTGGCCGTGAAGGTGGGTGAAACTCATATACTATGAGATTAAAAGATTAAAAGACTAAAAGATTAAAAGACTAAAAGATTAAAAGACTAAAAGATTAAAAGATTTTGTATAGTGGTAACTAATCCAATATTTTAATCTTAATAATGTTCATTATCTTTTAATTAAATCTATATCAAAATCAATTTGTATCTTCTATTGATTTTTGCTAGGATATATCTATAATATATACGCTAAAGTAATAGATCCATCTATGGATGGTTATATTGCTCAAGTACAAAAGTTTTTCACCCACGTTTTTTTTCATCAACATAGGCTCAACCCATGTAATATGCAAAACAACAGGTTACCGCTAAGGTAAGAAAAATGTTGTATTACGTATTATATTGGAACCTATGTTTTTTTATACTGAATACACTGCTTTCACAAAAACTGTAACAGAAGCATATATCTGCGACGGACTGCAAGAATGTCTCTGTTAGCATTCAAAAAATTGCCAAAAGATATCTGATATGTACGATGGAAGTGTGTATCTGCGACGGACTGCATGAGCATTTGCATTATGGTATATACCTATATAGTATATCTTTGGAAGTTTTTTGTGTATATCCTTATTTTTTATAAAAGCTTTATATGCTTTTTTTTGTTTATAAAAAAGTTGCGATTGAAAAGATGATAGGTTTTTGTAGTATGTTGATACTTTATTTTTGTGTAGAATCGAATGTATAAGAAGATAGTCATAGGAGTGCTTGTATTGTGCGGGTTTTGTTCTATAACTTTTGCAGCTTCATGGAATTTACCTGGAGTGACCATTGTTACTCGCGCTCAATGGTGAGCTAATGAGTCATGGAGATATGCTACAAAATCTAAAACAGACAGAGATGCTATCAATCAGCAAAAAAAAGATGCCGAACTCAATCAGCTTATGGAAACGGATACTGAAAAATTTTTTGATACGCAAAGACAAGTATATGAAGGACAGATGGCTACGGATTTTCTTCTTGAAACGACACCGAATGAACAAACGGTAGATGAATATCGTGAATCATCAAGCGGTAATTTTCTCAAATGGCCAGAAAGTATACATAAAAATAAGTCTAAAATAATTATCCATCATACGGCTGATGACTACACATCATTGCTTACCTGATGAACTGACGCTGCAATCAAAGAAATGCAGGCTATTTACAAATATCATACACTGACTAAATGACGAGGTGACATCTGATATAATTTTGTTATCGATCCATTTGGAAATATCTACGAGGGGAGGGCGGGATGAGCATGAGTGGTATGAGCGCAAACAGCTTGGAATAATACCCCAAGTATAGGAATCTCATTGATGGGAAATTTTAACGTCAATGTGCCAACAGACGCCTCGCTTAAATCATTAGTAAATTTAACTACCGCATTAGCCAAAAAATATAAAATAAATCCAAAGGCTACTACTACCTATTTCAAAAAATCTAGTGAACCGCCTTATCTGGAAGCTTATCAAAATTATACGATCGTGGGGCATAAAGATGCTTGAGTAACTGCATGCCCGGGGATTAATCTCTATAATCTGCTGCCAGAAATCAGAGATCAGGTGAGTAAAAATATTACTACGTATACATGAGTAAGCACTCGTACTATTATTCCATCCAAACCTCCTATAGACAGATGACCTGTCGTAGCTGGACGATATTATTCCGATAAAATTGCTGATACTTTTGCTCTTCCTATCAGATGGACAGGGGTGAAATCGTGTACAAGCAGTGATACTACTATTAGTATAGGTTCATGCAGCTCAAAAAATGATGAATTATACATTTCGTTAACCAAAAAATGAGTGAGCGGACTCAAAACTATCTCTGTTGTGACATCTTCATGAACTCAACTCTTTTCTATGAATCTTATCCGGCAAGAAGATTTTGCTAGTATCGCCAATAAAGTTAAACAAGACTATATGACGAGAAGATGACTTTCTGTTTCATCACAAAGCATCAATAAAATAACTTCAAAAATTACGTTATCTGATGTGAAAACATTGATTCAGACTCCACTCAATATCTTGCTCTATGAACTCAGCACGAGTTACTCAAGATACGAAATTTCTTGTGATGGAGGATGCCATATTCAAGCTGATCAGACGGGATATACGGACACCAAACCTATTATAGAAACCAGTAATGGATTTGTCTATCTTACGCTTCCAAAATTTGAAAATGCCCTAGCTGTTGCCAATCTTGAAATATCTTCATTGAGCGGAGGATTGGTTCACGTCAATAATTATATAAGAAAATCATACGGAGGTATCGCGTGGAATAGTTTCAGATGATCATTACTTTGGAAAAAAGATACGATAAAAAATCTTGCTTTAGGTAAATTTGTAAATCAGGCAGTAGTAATAAACAAAACATCATTTGATAATTATATGAAAGGCATAGCCGAGACAAGTGATACTGACAATGTAGAAAAACAGACACTAGTTTTATTACTTGCCAAGATGTATACTTTGTTTTATATCAATGGACAGAATTCACATCCGTCTATCCCGGCGTGAACAAGTTATCAAGCGATAGATAATCCTGATATGTTCCAAAAATATGTTTGAGCCGGGCGAGAAAAAACATCAAAAATGTCTGCAAGTTTATTAGCAGAAATTCAAAATAAAGTAGTGATGTATGATGGCTATGTGCCTATTTTACCATATTTCAGTTGTTCAGCTTGATTCACTTGGTCAGCAAAAGAAAAATGGTGATGGAATGATACGCCGTATTTACAGTCTAAATTGGATTTTGCTGCGTGTTTTGATTTCAATGGTCATGGTGTCGGACTTAGTTGAAAATGAGCTCAATATCTTGCTGAAGAAAAGTGATGGACGTTGGAGCAGATATTGCAGTATTATTATCCTGGAGTTACCATCGAAACGATTAAATAAGTTTGGGAATCTTTACATACATAAGCTCATAGAGTATGGAAAAAAACTTTGCTTTTATTGACACACAAAATGTGAATCTAGCTGTCAGAGATCAGTGACGAAAGCTTGATCGAAAAAAATTTAGGGAATATCTTTTGAATAAATATAAGGTGTTTACTGCATATCTTTTTATAGGATATATACCAGAAAATCAGGACATGTATACGTTTTTTCAAACTATTTGATATACGCTAGTATTTAAACCAGTTCTTAATTTAAAAAACTGAACTACCAAATGAAATGTCGATGCGGAGTTAGTGCTTCAGTCAATGATAGATTATAATAAATACGATAAGGCAGTAGTGGTTACATGAGATGGTGATTTTACTTGTCTCATCAAACATTTAAATAAAAATAGTAAATTACTTACCCTGATAGTTCCCAATGAGAATAAGTATTCAATATTTCTCAAAAAAGCTGCAAAAGAAAAAATAGATAATTTGACAAATCTTAGATGAAGATTAGAATATAAAAATTTGTAATATAAAAAAAGACCGCACCAGCCAAGCATTGCTACTTGACCCATACGATCTAATCGTGATAACATAATGAGTATATACAAAAATGTATGAAAAAGCAAGAGAAAATAGTTATAGTTCGTTTTGATGTCGATTTTTAGTCTTTCTTATCTTGTAACTATATAGCTTTGTACAAACAGATTCTCAACATCTTATTCCAGTGAACTGCTGATCAGGCATGCGAACATATCCTTGGGCTTTATAGCAGAAAGGGTTTTTGTATTGTAGATTATCTCTATTTTGCCAATATTGCAGGAAAGAAGCTTTTTGATTACTACTCAATCACTTATTCACCAGAATATTTTCGTGAAGCATTGTTGGCTGACTATAAAGCGATAAATGTCTATGGTGTTTACAAAGTCTATCAGCAAGCCATACTTGATGCTGATGTGGTGTTGCCTGACGGAATCGCTTTGCAGATTTTCTTTTTTCTCGCTAAACGAAAGCGACTCAAAAATTTAAATGGAACTGATTTTTGTCCATATTTTCTCTCCTTTATCAAAGACCACCATCCTGATAAACATATGAATATCATTCTCTATGGAACATATCCGCATCTTTTGGGAAAAACTAAGCAATTGCTTCAAAATCAAGGCTATACTGTTGTCTATGCGCAGGATGGATATACGAATTTAAACTGGGATAATGTTGAATTGGCATTGAAGTCCAAAGAAACGATTAATGTTTTATTGGTGGCGAGATCGACTCCTGAATATCCTATCCAAGAGATTTGGACATTGGCGAATAAGCAAAACATTCAAAAACATAGGCTTATTGTTCTCAATCAGTGAGGCACATTTGATTTTTGGGTGGGCGAGCAAAAAAGAGCTCCCAATCTTGTAAGAACATTGAAGTTGGAGCGATTGTGGAGACTCGTGTCTGATCCCAAAAGGAATGTCAAAAAAGTTCTTTCTACTCTGGCTATTTTGAAGTATATTTTCTTCTATTTGATATTGAAAAAGAAGTAGATATGACTACACAAGAAGTAGTTCTCTGTTTTTGGTGATTTTTCATCTTGTTTTATTGTTTTACGTCCCCATTTGATGCATCTCAAAGAAAAAAAATTTCTTTATCTGTCAGAAGAGCAGGTTTTCAATTTTACTGAGGAAATAAAGAACGGAATCAAAATAAAAATGTTCGTCGGGTTCCAATCAGATAAATTTTTGGATTTTCAAAAGGACCTGCTTCAGGATTTTGTCGCTGAACTTAAAGATAAAATCACTGATGAAAACTATGATATCGACACTATAAAAAATAATTTTGAAATAGCCCTCCAAAATCTAAATATAAGACTCAAAGCGTTCGCTGACAAGGTTCGTGATGTAGATTTTTTTGGTATTAAAGGATATATCCAACTTGTTTTGGATAATGTTTTGATGCTTTCTATGATCGGTGATGTGAGCGTGATGATATTCAGAGATGAAAAATTATATTATTCACTCACCAATTCGCTCAATGACAAAGGCAAGATAGATTTGTTTTCTGATTTTGTAGAAGGGGATCTCGAGGGACATGATCAAATCCTCTATGTGGGGACCAAAATCTCTGATGTGTTTGACAATAGTGATTTCAAAGAAATGGAAACTGTTCTCAGATCAGAAGATACTCATTTGATCAACTTTTTTCAAGAACTTCTCAATGCAAGATTGGATAAGAAATCATTTGGATTTATTTTTCATTATGTTATTACGGGAGTTGCACCAAAAGTTCGTGAAGAATTTTCTATGAAAATCAGCGAAAACTCGCTCTTTGGCAAACTCAAGAAACTGATATTCAAAAATAAATATCAAGCGACGGTAGCCATTCTCGGTATTTTTATCCTGTTTATGGTAATCAATCTGCTTTCTCAGGTATTAAAATCAAATGCGGATACCTTTGTTACCTCTGATGGAGTGACGGTAGATCTTACTATAGAAGATATCAAAAAAGATCTTTTTGTGTTTCAGTGAATGGATCCAACCTCTGAAGAAAAATCTATCAAATATAATGAAATCTTGAGTAAGCTTGATGTCCTTCAAAGTAAAGGAAGATGGCTCGAAGATGTTGCTCAGTTTAGAAAATTATTGCAATCAGAATATTATAAAGGATTTAATATTGTGTATGTCAGCAGTTTGACAAAATTTGACGACGCCACTCTTGGCAATAAAACTAAAATTTTAAGTTTCAATCCTTCAGAAATCTCACAACTAGGAACGATTCAATCGCTTTATGTATGGAGAAATATGATCGTAGCAGGGACTAAATCTGCATTAGTAGGCGCGCTTGATGATAATATGAGAGGATCATTGATCGATTACAATCTTCCTTCAACGGAAAGCATGAAAGGTTGTAATCTTAGTTTGCTAAAAGATGGATTGTATTGTTTTACCAATGCTGCGAATATTTATTCTGTCAATAAAGAATGAGCTCAGCCGGTTACGACCACTGATGCTGCGCCGTTTTCGAAAAATATTGCCGGTGTAGTGACCTATGGGAAAGCTAATCTTTATGTTTTTGAAAACAATGTAAGCGCGGCAGGCAATACTACTTTGGTTACGAGATATCGTAATACTTTATGATCACAAACAATCTATCAATGAGGACAAAAATATTATCTGGGCGCGAATATGACGGGATTTTCTTTTTCGTCTGGATTTGCTAGTTTCGCAGTTGACTGATCTTTCTTGACGTGGAATGATGGCAAACTTTATCAATTCCGAAGAAATCCTCCGACAGCGTTTACGCTTGATGTTCGTGAAGTTAAATTGCTGTGATGAGATAAAAAAACATTGCAATATTCCAATGATGTAAAAGTGATAAGCTCTGTCAATTCAAAATATGTCTATCTGTTTGATAGGACGAACCAAACTTTTACTATTTACGAATCTCGTCCGGCAAAAAGCGCTAACCAATATAACTATGGATTATACTATGTCTTTATGTTCAAATTTGATTTATGAACCAATAAAGTCATAGATATAGATATTCCTGATCCTAGCGGAAATAGACCAGATATGTATATTTTGACCAGTGAATGAGTTAATAAGGTCGCTTTGTATGAATTTATCGATAGCATCACAGACAATAAAATGCTTAAACAATTGAACTAGTGAAAAGTAGAAAGTAGAAAGTGGAAATATTCTACCTTCCACTTATCATTTAG
>JBAZRN010000024.1:0-17988 GCA_041663325.1 Candidatus Absconditabacterales bacterium
CAATTCTGTTCATGTTAATTCTGTTCATAGCACTGATTGCGCATCTCCTGTAGAAATTTCAGGTATTGTTGGACCTTTGATCGTACAGCCTGTTAAACTAGCAACAGTGAGCAGCAATCCTGCCACGTATACTTTTTTCATTTTTTTGTTTAAAATCTAAAAAAAACATTGGTATAATATTGGTTTCGCGAAGAAAATCAACTAAATTTAAGACAACGAAATGTGTCATTTTCTAGGTAATTATAGTCACTTATATACATCTCATCTACTTTCTATTTTGAGTATTTTGTTTCCTCCTCTTTCTTTACGAAAAACAATTCTCCATTTTCCTATTCTGATTCTATAAAGATTATCCTGACCAATAAGTTTTTTCACATCTAAAGATTGATAGGCATCAGACGCCACAGCCTTCAATGCTCGCAAAAATTGATGTTTTAATTTTTCATCAATCGTTTCAAGAAACTTTTCATATTGTTTGGTCATTATTTTTTATTCTTGTGGATCGCTAAAAGCTTTTTTGCATCAATTCACTCTCTACCAAAATCAACCACCGTTTTTCGGGGCTCAAAATATTCTGCTAATTTTCAGTAGTCTTCTAGACTAATCAACATAGCCTGTGGTTTATTATTGGCCACAATACACTTTGGATTCTGTAAATCCCTAAATATAGTATTGGTTTTTGTTCTCAAAAGAGAAACAGATACAATATCTGATGGACGCATGGTATGTTTTTTATAATATAAATTTGTGTTATACTTATAACAAATTTATGTTATTTTGCAAGTACATATTCACAAAGAGAGAACAATGGAAATACGAATAGAAATTTGTATATGTAGATTACACGTTTTCCGTCTTAATGTTTTTTGTACCTTCATCGTGAATTTTTTATCAACCTATCATGTATTATGTTTCTCTTAGTCGATAAACCAGCACGAATTACTAGTTTTGATGTGATCCGCATTTTCAGACGTCATTTTCCCAAGCAAAAAATCTGACATAGCGGAACGCTTGATCCTATGGCTACCTGACTAATGATTCTCGCATTAGGTGATGATACTAAAAGACTAACAGAACTCATCTGACTGAACAAATCCTATATTGCCACCATTGATTTTTCTAAATTGACGGATACGCGGGATATGGAATATCGAAACTCAATTGCCAATTACGAATTACGAATTACGGATTGAAAAGTTAAATGAGTAGAAATGGAAAATGGTAGCGTAGAAGCGCCGACATTGATGGAAATAAGAAAAAAATTAGATAAGCTTATCCCTGAATATGAGTTGCCACTCCCCGCTTTCAGCGCGAAAAAAAGAGAGGGAAAAAGGTCGTACGATGAAGCTAGAGCAGGAAATATTAGGAAAGAAAATAAAGTGATGAAGGTCCAGAATTATGAAATTTTGAAATATGAATTCCCTATTTTACAATTGAAACTCGATGTAGGTTCTGGTACGTATATTAGATCCATCGCTTATCGGCTTGGGAGGGAATTATGAATGGGCGGCACGTTGATTCAGCTGAGAAGGACGAGTATCGGTGATTGGGATATAGAGAAGAGAGAAAATTGGGAGGAACTACATAATATCTATAAGGAGAAGGAAGAAATTATAAGGTTTGTTAGATTGTAAAAAAAACTTCGGTTGCTTTTTTTGTCTATATTATTATATACTTGGGGCAATTTTTTATTGTTATTTTGACCATTCAATGACTACATCAGCCCAAGCGCTTCTCAAGAAATACGCGGACATCATTAAGGAAGAAGTAAACGTAAAACAGGTCGAAGAACTCGATAATTCACTCAAGATACAAAAAATATTCAAACCTATCGGGTCACAGCTTTCGGCAAAATTTGGGAAGGATACAGGGAAGATTATCCAATATGGAAAACAAGGAAATATCAAAGACGCTGGTGATGGGAAAATGATCATTTTTGATAATGAGGGTAATGAACGAACGCTTGAAAGCAGTGAATATGAAATAGCCTATGAAGGTTTGGAATGAGACAATATGGCGGTCGATCAAAACATCATCGCTAAGCTTGATTTGGAGCTTACACCCCAGCTTCAAAGAGAAGGCGTTGCTCGTGAAATATCTAGATTTTTGAATCAGATGAGAAAAGACGCTGACTATAGTGTAGATACAAAAGTACTCATGTTATTTTCTACGACTGATGAAAATTTAATGAACATCGTACAAGAGTTTAAAGATTTTTTCAAACATGAAGCATTAATTTCTGACATACAATCTACGGACAAACCCGAAGGAGATATCGTCGCATTGTTTACCAACAACGAATCGACTATCAACTTTTCATTGAAACGTTAATTTGCTTCGCGTAATAAACTGTGTAATTTGCTCCCGTTGGTCGCGTAATTGGTAATTACGATGAATTACGGGCGAAGCCCAAATTACGTCCCGAAGGGATAAATCACTATTTACTTTATATTCACCTTATGACTAGCTGTTTCGATTATGCTTTGAAGTATATCTATCGTTACCCTAAAACTGAAAAAGAGTTGAGGATTCAGCTCTACACAAAATGATATCCGACGAGCGATGTAGATCGAACCATAGAAGAATTGAAGAAAAAAAATTATGTGAATGATGTTATGTTCGCAGAAAGTTATATCAGAAGCGAAGTAGTAAATAAAGGGAAACCAGCGATTCGTATCATCCAGAAATTACAGCAAAAAGGAGTTCCGCAAGAAATCGTCAGAGAAGTATTGAGAAAATACGAGCTAGAAATGAGCGAAGGTATTCATGACAAAATAAAAAAAGAAATCGCAGCATATAAACGTAAAGAGGTAGATGGATTTGATATTATCCAGAAATTAATGAGAAAATGATATAAGCTTCAAGACATTAAAAAAGTAATAGAAAATAAATAAACAAAAGTATCAAGACATAAGTATCAAGATATAAGACTTTTATATATTTAGTTTATCATGCATAATTTCAAAGAATTATCAGTACGAAAAAAAGCAAGATGACTTACAAAAAATATATATAACGTAACCAAAAAATTCCCTGATAACGAAAAATATGCTATCATTTCACAAATCCAAAGAGCATGTGTTTCTATAGCTTCAAATATTGCTGAATGAGCATGAAGATGATCAGATAAAGAATTTATGCATTTTCTGAATATAGCATACTGATCTGCATTCGAGTTAGAAACACAGATTATCTTATCTTATGACTTATGATACCTTAATTCAACAGAAATGGAAATCATCACAGAAAGTATAAACGAAATACAAAAAATGATTTATTGATTAATACAACACAACAAACAAAAAAAATAAGACATAAGTATCGAGACATAAGACACAGAATCTTGATACTTGATACTTGATACTTTATACTTTATACTAAAAAAATGGGAAGATGGCATAGTATTGCAGCGAGAAAAGCGTCATGAGATGCGAAAAAATCACAAGCGTACGCAAAAGTTTGAAAGATCATACAGATAGCTGCCAGAAAAGGAGCGGATCCAAAAATGAATCCTGCGCTCGAACTTGCGCTTAGCAAAGCGAAGCAATATAACCTTCCGAGAGAAGTTGTAGAAAAAGCGATTTTGAAATGATCTGGACAGCTCGAAGGAGAAAATCTCGAAGAAATATTTTACGAATGATATGGTCCAGAATGAGTTGCCTTGCTTATCAAGGCATTGACGCCCAATACCAATAGAAGCGCCATGAGTATCAAATGAATTATGCAGAAACATGGCTGAACTATGGGTGCTATAGGCTCTGTAGCTTGGCAGTTTAAAGAACAAGGAGTTATTGTTATCGACGGTATCAGTGAAACCATTCAGGATAAATGAAAAACGGTAGAAAGAGTTTTGCCGCTGAATAAAGATGAACTCGAAGAACGCGCAATGGAGCTTCCTATAGCTGATATTGAAATCGATGAAAATACTGTTGTAATCTATGTCGACAAAAAAGATTTTGCTATTGTACAAAATGCACTAGAAAAATTTCATTATCATATGATCGAATCTGACATTCAATTCATCCCAGAAAATACGGTTAAACTAAATGAAGAGGCAACAAACAAATTATATACCCTCCTTGATGCGCTAGATGACGATGAAGATGTGGACCATGTGTGGCATAATCTATGAAACTAACTAACAGTGAAAAGTGAATAGTGAAAAATGTAGGATTCATGACATTATGAACTATTGTAAATTACAATAGCTTATAATTATACAAAGTCCTACACTTTTAGTTTTTCGTTTTTAGTTTTTCACTATTTGCAAAGTCCCGCGTCAGAAAGCATTCTATAAAGCTCAAACAACTTTATAGTTTTTTTGTAATTGCTGAGTTTTGGGAAATCCTTATCGAGTTGCTGAATAATTCATTGAAGTTCTCGAAGATTGTCGCCGTAAGTTTTGTCTATTTTATTGACATCGGAAAGCTTCACAATTGCGCTTTGGATCAGATTGAGACCATCTTGCGTAGTAAGCGGTTTAATTTCACCTAAACATTTTTTGCCAAGCACTTGGGCGATTTGATCTACTTCTTGTGCTGTCGCGCTTCTTCCGTACACGAGAATAGTAACCTTTCCTTGGTATTTGCTATTGGCAGCATCAGAGAGTGTCGGTGATTTTATTTTGTCGAATTCAAATGATTGGATCGAGAATATCGGTGGAAGCTGCAGCATAAATCTTTTGAGATTTTCTGCGCCGTTGGTGCCAAAATCCGTTCCTAACAAGTATCCGAAGGTCGGGATATTTCTGTATCTTTCCCTGAATTTATAATAACATATTTCGTCAGATTCGTTGTTGCATGAAATGATGCTCTTGATGGTTTTGTCGATAATATTGTCGTCGATAAGTGTATTTTTTCCCCCATTGAAAATCCAATTATACATATGATATCAGATCATTTTATCCTGATTTATTTTTTCTCCCGATCCAAAGATCGTTACGTAACTGCTTTCCAAGGTTTTTATTTCTTTTTCCTTTCCTTTTTTTATCTCTCCCCGAAGATAGTAAAAGAATTCGTTGAGGAGTGAAATATTTTCTTTGTTGGAGGTCATGGAAAGCTTGTCTGCAAGCAATAAGAATGCGCGTTTAGAATTGGCTACAAAAGAGACTGTAATCGGCATATTAAAGAAGCCTTTATCGTCTTCTACGAAGTCCCCTATTTTCATATCAAGGATGTCATTGGATTCATTATTATCTCCAAGATTTTTGAAAAAGTCGCCTCGCTTTTGAAGTAACGTAATATCGTTGAATGGATTCTTTTCGAGAAATTTTATTCAGATTAAATCTGTATCTATTTTGTCTGTATAGTTTTCTTTCCATACGTTAAGGGAAGGGAGATATATATATTTGAGTAAGTACGTATATGGGATCTGGAGCGATGAAAGATAGTCCGAATATTTAGCTATTTCTCACTGGGTAGTCTTATTTTCTTGAAGTAAGTCTTTGATGGTGTCAGAGTTTTTGAGAATGGTTTGTGTAATAGGATCAGCTTCTAAAGTACGCGTATCATAGCTTGATAGATTATTCAGCTCAGAAGATTTTCCGTTGAGTATGGTAATGTCGCTATAGAGTTGGATACCAAAATAGATCGCCAATGCAGAGGTTATAATGGCGATAAGCAGCATTATTTTGCTATTGTTTTTATTGTCTTTGAAAAAATTATACAATTTGCCAAGATATTTTTTGAGGATATCAAGAAAAGAAGTGATCTTACTGAGATCTATGTTCATCTTTGTTTCTGGCTTTTTAGCTAGCATTTTCGTGTTATGGCGAAGAAGTAAAAATAGGATCTACGTAATCACTGATCTCTCTTTCTGATCATTTCTGGATAGGAAGCACAAAATTCATTGTCGAGTTATTGACATTGAAGACCGAACTTCCGATCTTGATAATCTTTGGCGTTATTTTTATAGATTTAGCGTCGATATTTTCTGAAACAACGAAAACACTTTGTTTAATCAAATTCAATAAATTGCTGAGAATAAAGATATGCGGGTTGATGATTCCTTTCTTGATCAACGCAACTTCATCTTGTTTGAAGGTATTCACTTCTACCGTGAAGCTAATTTGTTTCTGTGTCGGATCATATTTTTTGAACGTAATTGAAAAACTTGGTAAGTCTGTCTGCTCGAGTTTGGTATCTACATAGTACATCATCTTCTTGAAAAAATTGGTGTCAGGCGGTGTTTTCTCTTTGTCTATAAGCGCGTAATATCTATCGAAATCGCCGACCATATTACAGTCATAATCAATCTCATATGGATTGAGATAACAGTTATTGAGGTAGACGAGAATGTCTTTTTCACCTCTATCTGCAAAAGTATTCATTTCTGTCTGCACTTGGGTTGCCGGCAATTTGAGCGCATTTGCTAAGCTAGAAATAAACGTATCTAAGTAACTGAATACTTTGATCGCGCTGCTAAATTTGATAATTTCCAATGAAAGCAAATATTTTTTGATCGAAGTTGAATAGCTTTGATTTTCAAGTAAGTCATAAAGTTCCTGAGAAAAAAATCCGTACTTGGAAATATCTTCTTTGAGCGTGGTAAGCTTTTGACTGTTGGCAATGAGAATAGTTGAAAAGCTATTCAGTGCTTGCTGAAGAACATCTTTTTTCTGGATATAACTAAGACTTTTATCCTGAATCACTTTATCCACATTAGATTCTTCTCCGCTGCCAACGATCGACAATGACGAATATTGCTGGTAATTACTAAGTTTCAATAGTTTGTCGATAAATGTTTGTCACTGTTTGTAGGTATCTATATAAGTTTGATATGTCGTGTCTGGCAGTGCTTGTGAAGCGAAATAGATATAACGGCTATATAAACGCAAGATGATAGATGCTATTCACGTTACAAGAATAATAAAAAATGATAGTAAAAACAATCTCCAATACTGGTTGTGATATTTCGATTTATGCGCACCAATCACGCCACTCTCTCCCAATTCCACTTTATTTAGTGTGTCTTCGGTTGGTTGGATTCTCATACCAAGATTTTCAAATTTGACTTCCTCTTTTGGAGGTTTAATTTCTTCCTCAGCATTGGCTTGAGAGATAAGGCTCTCTGCAGGTGTCGTAGCTTCTAAATCATTGAGTTTGAGATTATTTAATCATGAAAAATCTTGCTCTGACGAGCCTAGTATGTTGCTGTTTGGCGTAGTTGTGTTTTCGTTTCTTTTTTGGTCTGTCATAGACTTTATATGAAGTAAATCTTCATGCTATAAGTATATATATACTCGCCCAAAAGACCAAAAAAACCGTACTTTACCGTCAATTTTACTTGACAGAATTACAAAAATATAGTTTATTGAGGGATTTATCTCCCAACACAACAAAACATAATAATTATGGGGCTATTCCTGCCCCAAACCCCAGGACCAGTATTTTTACCAGGATGCCCCGCCTTGCGGGATAAACGCCAATACTGGACAAAAAAATCCTTTTTCCGCTAGTAAGGCAATATCCCGTGATTCCTTCCTATCACTCTTGGTTTGGCTTTATTGCTTCCATGAATATATCGAGATTGGATGGATTATTTTTTTTCTTGTAGAATACTCTACTCGGACTACTCTTCATGTTACATTGTTACTAGCGGTGATATATGGTTTAGCACCCGGGTGAAAATAAAAAAAATCAGTCCGGGAAAACCGAACCGATCTGAATAATTTTATACTCTGAACAACCTAACACTCAGGTCTCCAGGCGAACTCTGGTTTTAACCAGTTTCCTTTTCCAGGAGTACCTTTTTCGATGATGAACACGATGTCAGTGTGTTTAGGGGTAAAGAAACGTTGTTTTTTAAAAAGATCTAAACACCTAAAGGAAATTCCTTCTTCTTGGTCATCAACCATTTGAATAATTCCCGAGTCCCCTATCATAGGAAACTCATTGCTGGTATAAGCTCTCTCACCTATCATTGACGCGCCAACAAGATTGTCAGCATTTGGATAGATATGTACTTGTCTGTCTTTCAGATCAAGTTCCAATAATTCCTCAGTCGTTATCCGTTTTGTGTTAGTTAACGTTTCTAACGTCCATGACACATATTTCATTTCGTTCATATCGTTGATTTTTTTGTTGATTTTTTAGTTTTTATTTTATTCCTTATATGTATTTATCATTATATGTCAATCCTATCTGAAACTATCCTCTTAACCTATACCACAATTTAAACGCTCGATATAAAAACTTATTGAACACCATGTCGTAGCTTCCATACTGCTCGCTCTTCGTTCCACCCAACGACTCTTTGAACGCGCTGACACTGGCGAGCGGATGTTTTGGAAATCCAGTTGGCGCTCACCCGCCTGTATCTACTAGATGGAATCAGTTATCTCTCGCTCGTGAGAAGAGTTTGAATTTCAAGAAATGCTGGACTCCGATATTGCTATATTTCCTATCGAAAAATCCATACGGACAGTAAATTAATTTATCGTCGAATAAACAGATCGTCCCTGCGATCATCTCACCATCGAGAAACGCGCCTATCAGCATTCACTTCCCCTGCTGAATATATTTCAACAATCATTCATATTGTGATTTTGAGATAGTATTAAATCACTTCGCATCTGCCGTTTCCTGTCGTTTAGCAAAAAATTCTTCATGATTATTTTTGTCGATGATGCGATACTGCATGCCTCCTGCGATGGCTTTTTTAGTGCGTTTTCTGCAGCTTTCGTTCATATCTTTTAAAAGTTCTTCATCGGATTTTGTTACATCATAGATGATACCTGCCGTAGGCATATTTTCTCTAAAGGCGATTTTTAAGCTAAAATTTGAGTATAAAATCTTTTGTAATCCTATTCTAAAATCGCGCATATCTTGCCTAAATTCCTCGCATTTATTGGTTATATTTTCGAAGCTAACTATCTCGTTGATGATTCCTAATTGGAGAAAAATTCATTTATTTCTGAACTTTTTTCTCAGATTTGCTAGTTCTTTTTGGACATATTTTTCGTCATCGGGAAGCTGAACCCCCATGATCTGATATCGTCTCGTGGTGAAAGGTCAGAATTTTTTTATTTTTATCGTTCAGAAATATTTTTTACTGAAAAGCTCTACGGTAAACATCGGTTTACGATAGATCTCGTGCTGGATATCTTTTCGTAGCTGGGATTGATAAAGATTGTACATGATTTGAATTTAGAATTTAGAATTTAGAACGCAGAATTTAGAATTTAGAATTCAGAATTTAAAAATATCTTTATTCCACGGTTATATTCCCTTCTTCTCATTTTGCGAAACTGATTTTTGCAGCTCTTGTCCCTGACATAATATCGTCAGCAAACAGGGAAAGATCGCTTTGGGAAGTGACTATGAGATGAGCTAATTCTGTTCATAATCACAATTGTTTTTCTGTCTTATACCCACGTACTTTTTCTATAACGACGAGCAATTCTTCTACTGCAGTATTGATGTTCGTTAAGTCCTGCGTGATAGGAAAAATGTCGCCATTTGGAAAAGATAAAAGATGAATAGAATCCCCTGTAGTGCTACGAGGTCCAGATTGTACCACCGCTGAAGCGGTGCTCGCAAATTCTTTGCTCGTATTTTCTTTATAATATGTCTGATATAATTCTTCAGTGATAAATGGCAGGTATGGCGAGATAAGTTTGATGATAGCAAAAAAACTATGATACAATGCAAATTGCGCAGAAAGTTTTTGTTTATCTCCATTGGTGTATTTTTCTGGTTTATAGATTTTTTCTTTTACTATTTCTAAATAATTGTCACAGAAATCATGTCGAAAGAACTTTTCGAATTCAAGTTTTGCCTGACCATATTCGTACTTATTTAAGTAGTCAGTCATCGCCTTGGAAGTTTTATTCGCTTGATTGATAATTCGAAGGTCTATGGGGTATAAATTCTGCTCTTCTAGTTGAGTATTTCTTTGGAAATCTTCAAGATTCATAAAAACAAAATTCGCTGCGTTTCGTAATTTGGTAATTAGTTTTTGTCCGATTTTAAATTCATTTTCATCGAACATAATATCCTTCCCTAACTGTCCTCCGGAAGCCCAATATCTTACCGCATCAGCTCATCGAGTAGCAATCACTTGTTCCGGATCAAATTTTGCATTCCCTTTGGATTTGGAAAATTTTTCTCACTTCTCTGCCAGACAAAATCCTGACATCATCACATCATGAAAAGCAATCTCTCCTGTCGCGAAATAACTTTGCAAAGTCGTATAGAGTAACCACGTACGGATAATATCATGCGCCTGCGGTCTAAGATTCATCGGCAAAATTTTCTGTCCATATCCATCTCTTTCGAGAAATTTCTGATTGATTTGCGGTGTCAGTCACGATGTAAATCGCGTATCGAGAACTAACGTTTCTCCCCTTACCTGCTCAGCAGTATAACCGTCTGGTAATTCAGATGTCGGATCGATTGGTCCTCTCGCTAATTGCTGCGCGCTGGGTAGAATAATTTCATCATTAGTAACATTATATCGCACAGGAATAGGTATTCCATATTTTCTGCTGCGGGAGATATTTCGGTCTCGCTGCAAATTTTCTATCCAGTCATTAGATCTTTTTTTCATAAATTCTGGGTGTCGCTGCATTTTATCATTTTGTCCGAGCAATAATTCTTTTTTATCTAAGAGATTGACAAACCGCTGCTTGACTGGTATAATCTCTACAGGAACTTTGCCTCTTTCAGAAATTTGTTTGGATTGGATGATCGGATCTCTTTTGACGACGATATTTCATTTGGACTGAAAAAGTTCCATAATCTTTTCTCTAGCGTCGTTGATCTTGAGACCCTCAATTTCTGGCACGCCAGAATTCTGCATCTTACCATATCTATCGATGACAATTTTTTCTCATAAATGATGCTTCTGTATCCAATACACATCTACCTCATCACCATAACTGCAGCACATGACGGCTCCAGTTCCTTTGTCCATTTTTACTTTATCATCTGCGAGAATGGGTACCTGTATTCCTAATGGCGTAGTAATTTTTTGACCGACATAGCGAGTAAATCTTTCATCATCAGGATGAACGAACACAGCAAGACATGCGGGGAGTAATTCAGGTCTGGTTGTTGCTATCACGAGTTTAGATCAGTCTTCTAGAGTGAAATTGAGGTAGTTGAAAAACTCATTGAATTCTTGTTCCTCTGTCTCCGCCTGCGCGAGCGTGGTCTGCATTTTGGTGCATCGCAAGGCAGGAAAATTTTTGCAAACGATATGTCATTCACCATATAATTTAACGAATATTGATTGGGCAATTTGTTGTACTTCAGGAGAAATAGTAGTGTAAAACCTGCTTCGATCAACGGAAAGTCCAAGTGATTTTCGTAGATTTTCGTATAAGTGTTTATATTTTTCTACTACGTCTAAACATTTTACGATGAAATCTTTGCGTTCTACATCCTTGATATTTATGCCTAACTCTTTCTCAACGAGCTGCTCGGTAGGGATTCCGTTGTTGTCATATCCCATAGGATAGAACACATTGTAACCAGACATCCTCTTGAATCTCGCGATAATTTCTGCTTGGGTATACGAGAAAATATGCCCGATATGAATCTTGCCGGAAACGGTAGGAGGAGGCGTATCTATGCTATAAACTGGTTTTTTCTCGTCTTTGGAGAAGACATAAATCTGATTATCTTCCCGATATTTTTGCCATTTGGCTTCTGACTCCTGGTGGTTGTACTTGTTTGCCATTACTTAATTACTTTATAATTAAAATGATTAATTGATTGCGAATTATGAATTGCGAATTAATTAATAGTTTTTTAGTAGAAAATTTCAAGGTGTTAAGGCGAATAAAAAAAGACAAGCCGACGAGTGTGACTTGCCTTATAATATGTCTGTAATTATTACTTAACACAACGAACAGAATAACCATCTTGTGATTTTTACTATAGGCATAACAGTTACTTCTGCTTTCTGAGAGACTAAACTTAATTGAGTTTTAGGATTCAATTTTTTTGATGTAAAAAATCAATTCATTATTCCCTCCTTGAAGATTAGGAATTTTGTTATTTCTTTGACAATATTCGGAATAAACACTCTTATATTCTGGATTTTCATCTGGATAGAATAATTTTATATCCGTTTCATTAATCGTCATGTTATTCTTTAATTTATTAAACCCAACTAATGCTACTACTTTAAAAGAACCCTCAGGTAGTTCAATTACTTTAAAAGCATTTCTTGGCATTTCACTGAATTGAAGAGAAGAATTTATCTCCCATGCGTGTTTATATGCTTTTTTAAATTCATCAGTTGAAAATTCATCTTTCATTGAAAATCTAGACCAATATTCTTCTTCAAAAGATTTAATAAGTTCGTCATTTACTTTAATGCCATATTTTAACTCAAATGGTACTGTTTTATCATCAAATTTTTCAACTATTTTTTTAACGTTTTTATTATCTTTTTTTTGTGATTCTATGGAACTCTTAGTTTTATTTATTCCATTAAAATTATTAATATCTCCTGAAAAAATTTTAATTAAATTTCCTTTGTTGTTGAAGAGTTCAAGAATCTCTCCTTCGGGATGATTTGGAGTGATATTCCCTGTTTTATCTGTCTCTCTAACCATACTTCTTGACTTTAAAATTCCTTCTATCTCGACAAAATCATAAGAATAGTCCATGTGCCCGGCAGTTCAATCTGTGACTATCACTTTTTCTTTGCCTTCCCCTGAAACAAAAGCAATAAACGCTTCCTTATCACTACCAATCTCTTCTCCTGTGATAAAATTTGGATTTAAAAATTTTCTATTTGGATCTAAATACCAAGGTACATCAGTTCCTGCCGGTTTTTTACCTTCCAGTTTATAAATTTTTACTGCAACAGCAGACTCTTTTTTAGTAAGCTTGTCCAAAGTTTTTTGAATCTTATCATCAACAAAATTTTGAACAAGTTCTTTTTTTTCTGTCTTTGAAGTGTCTTCTCTTCTGTTGATTTTACCAATTTCTTGTCTTAGATTTCTAGCTGCTCTTTCTTCTGTAAGATGTTTTTTTGACATGATGGTAGGTTAGTAAATAAATGGATTGTATGATTCAATTATACTCAGAATTTCTTATTTTGCAAATTTTAACGGAGGATTCCAGAAAATTAAGAAACAGAAGATTTAGTCTGAGGATTTCAGAAGATAAAATTTATTTTGCTCGTTTTTTATTTGAATAACCAGCCGCTGAAACCATAACTTCTGCTATCTCATTCAGATTCTCGCATTTCTTCTTTGAATGTAGCATCTTTTTTTCCTCCTGCTAACCAGACCATAAGATAAGAACCCTTTCTGCCTATTTTTGTTCCACGAGGAATATAATATCCAGGAAGTTTTTTTCATTTGATATGGGTATTATGAAAATTTTGATAGTGTTCACTTTCTTTGCCTGGATTACCAGCGAGCATTTTCAATTTCTCTTCTGTAGGAAGATATCTTTGCTCCAAGATTTCTTGTGAACATCATTTATAGGCGCATGCGTATTTCACAAACGATTCGTACGTTATGAAGATCTGCTCTCCTATTTCAGGTCAGTCTATATATTCTATAACTTCTACATCGCCTTCTTGATTTACTTTCGCTTTTACTTTTATTTTTTCTCCTCCTTTTTCGTAAGGATTTATTTCTATCAATTGCCGTTCTGGTCAGCTGCTTTCTACATGCAATGTATGTTCTTCAAATTCAGGAATTTTTTCTGTCTCTTTAGATTCATGAGATATTTTTTCTGTGGAATTTTTTTTCGTTGTTTGCTTTTTTGCAAGAAGTCATTTCATAAGTTCTGATTTTTCCTCATTAGAAAAAGTTTCCAATGCACTGATAGCTAGGATATCTTTGTCTATTTTATTCATTTCTTCTTTTTTATTTCCTGCCATAGCGGTATTCTTTTGTGTAAATGTTTGTGTCGCTATTATTATACTCAGAAATTAAAACTTTGCAAATCCTGGTGGATTTATAAACAATTTTTTCCACCCAGGTGCTAACTAAACTGCTTGATTTTTCTACAATCTATCATATATATAATGAATTACGAATTAACGAATTACGAATTTTATTATTCTTGATACTTATGTCTTGGTACTTACTACTTATAATTATTTTATGACTTATCTTCGGCTCTCTCGGCTCTGTTGTGATGACAAGATTTGCTGATGGAGTGACGCGAACGAAACTTCATGGCTTCTTTTTTGGACGTTCGCAATGTCCTGATTGTAAACACACATTGAAAGCTAAAAATTTGATTCCCGTGGTAAGCTATCTGGTTCAATGAGGAAAATGTGCATATTGTTGAAAAAAAATCTCTCGAATATATCCCGTCTTAGAATTATTGTGTGCAGGGATTTTTCTCATCACCTATTTTCTACTCAAAGATTTCTGAATTGAGACATTGGTTTTCTGACTCTTGATGAATCGATTCCTTATTCTCCTTTTGATTTACGATCTGCAAAAATATGAGTTGCATATGGTAATACGAGTACTTTTGACAACCTTGGGAATTCTAGCGAATATCAATATATCCGGAGGAAATGATTGAAATTTTTTGATGAGCACAATTATTTTTGGAGTAACATTTTTGTTGATCTATTTTTTTGCAAAACGATATGTAAAAATGAGATTTAAAAAAAATGAAGAATGATTTGGCGAAGGTGATATCTATCTCGCAGTAGATATAGGACTATTATTTCCTATCGTTCTCTCATTCCATCACCTCTCGTTCTCACGAATGATGCTGGTAAATGTCTTGATTTTGTTTGTCCTGTTGAGTAGTATCATCGGGTTACTCCGAGCCTGACTACAATACTTTTTGAATTGAAAATTGAAAATTGAAAATTGAAAATTAAATATAGTTCCTTTTTTTCCAGCCATGATAATAGCTTTCCGGCTTCTTTCCTGGAAACTTGGCTTCTTTATCTCTCTTCTCTTTCCACTCGCATGATAATAAAAACACCGCCATTGAACAAAAATACGCCTATCAAAGTGACAGAAAAAATAGTATATTCACGAAAGTTTTGGACCTTTGGGCTTTTGAGCGCCATCGCTTATGTGCTCTTGTTTTCTACCTTATTTCTGCATTTCGTCGTATTCACTTCGATGATTTATGTTCTCCTATTTTTTATTTTTTTCCATTTTTTCTATCTAGAAATTCGCACACTACCGATCAAATATTTGCTTATTTTGATAGTATTTGTGAGTATAGTAGAAGGAGTATTTATCTGATACAGCCACATTTTCCTTCTCCTTTCGGTATGATGTATCAACGCAGGAATTGTAATGCTCGCCTGGTATCTTCAAGGTGAGTCTCATGATAAAATCAGATTTAGTTCTATTAATTATTTTAACGTCGGAGGATATATTTTTACGGTATTCATCACTATCGGATATAGTTTGTTTGTCTTGTGATATTATGCGAAATTCCCATTTACCTGCCAGGATCTTTCTGATGCATCCAGCCGTGTCATCAATATTTTTACACGTCCTGTCACCGCAGGTATGAAAAAAATAAAAACTGATACCACTGCGCTTTTCAATACCAAAATCAAGGATATCGCAGTTATCGGACAGAGTATTTCCTTACAAACTAAACAGTCCAATTATTCAACGATTATCCAAAAATTCAATACCTTCAAAAAAAATCTTATCGATCAAACGCTCAAAGATAATACTACCGTCAATATGGGAATATGCGATTATCTCCTTGGACAGATGAATAAAATTTATGAAAATCCCGCATTCAAAACCTCAGTAATTTTGTTGATGTTTTTATTACTCTACGGATTTATCAGGATCGTTTTCTGGGTGATGACCGGCATCGCATTCGTTATTTTTAAATTATTATTTGCGCTCAAAGTATACCGCATCAAGACAGTATTGAAAGAGGTAGAAGACTTGGAATAACTTTGTAATAAACATTCACCTTCTCTGCTTGCCTATAATAACGAATACATATGTGTTTTTTATCTTTTTATTGCATACATTATGAAAAAGAATCTCTTTATATTCGCTTTAACGGTATTGGGAATGATTGGTATCGCTTTTGTTGTCAATATCGCTAGCGCCACGGGTTCGTTTGAACCTACTCCTACGGGATGAGTAGCTACTCCACCAACAGACGCCATGACAGAAATGGCAGCGCAAGAAGCAAAACGACATATCGTAAACACTGATCCCACAACTGACGTTTATTTTAAATGAATGATCTATACCTGTAGCGACTGATCCTGTAATGACTGAGACTGAGGCGGGAGAAGAGTACGAACGAATCGCTGTAGGTCTTACTCATCACGAAGAGCAGAGGCTATAAGCTACCTTCCAGCAGGAACTGAACTTACTAGTTTCGGTACTGTAGATCCTTGTCCTTCACTCGTCTGAACGGCAGCAACGTTATCGACAGAAATGAAAGAAGCATATGATTATGCGCTTACAAATGGGATAACCACTCAGAATACATTGCAAGATGCAGATGCATTGGGTAAAGTAACGAGGGCACATATGGCTAAAATGATTGTCAACTTTGCTGAAGGAGTATTGCACAAAAGTGCGGACAACTCCTGAGACTGTGCTTTCAATGATATTTCTACTCAACCAGAAGAGCTACAACACTACATTGTGCAGTCATGCCTACTTGGACTGATGGGACAATGAATGGATGCTTTCGATCCAAATGGACTCATTACTAGAGCTCAATTCGGTACTCTATTGTCAAGAACTTTGTATGGAGACACCTACAATGGAGGAAATCCTTATTATGTAGATCATTTGCAAGCGTTGAAAGATGCCAATATCATGAACGATATCTCTCATCCAAACGCTCTGGAGATCAGGGGCTATGTATGGATAATGTTGCAAAGAGCAGGGGGTTAATTGAGCATGGATGATGATACAGAGAGCAGAAGAAAATTGATGAATTGACTTTACTAATAAAATAAATATTATAGAAACATAAATAAATATATATATGAAAAATAAAAGAAAACGCGCAAAAATGCGGCAGTTATTCGAATGTACCATTGTTCCAGGAATAATAAATATGGGTATTTATTTCATTGTCCTGATAGGGTATGTTTTGTTAGGCGGAAAATTTTCATCACCGCTTCAACTAATAACCATTGTTATCGTTATTGGCGCATTAACTTGGAGAGTTTTGTTTTTACTGTCACAAAATGTAGTAAAAAAAATTCTCCGAAAATGATACTGGCTTATGTTTTCGTAGGTCAGTTTTTTTTTAATTGAAAAGGAAACGGTTATTGGTAATATGAACTTCGTTCGTAATATATCACTTCGTGATGTAATAAATTGTAATAAATATTACACGAAGTAAATTACGCGAGTGTAATGAGCTGATTACACGAAAATATTTATCTTCATAAATATATCTATGAAACCAGTTATAGTCGCACCCGGGTGATCATACGAAAAAGCTATGGTAGCCAGTCATTATGGAGCTGAAGAAGTATACGTCGGCGTGCCGTTTACTTCGCTGAGAATGAGACAGAATAAAATATATAATTTTGATGATCTCAAAAAAACCGTGGACGATTTGCACAAAAACGGAAGCAAAGCCTTGCTCACGATGAATATCTTCCCGAGAAATACAGATATCAAAATATTTGAACAGACGGTACAACAAATAGCTGACGTCGGTGCAGATGCAATTATTTTTTCTGATCCGGGGACATTCAACATCATCAGAAAATATATGCCGAAAACACCTTTGCACTTAAGTACTCAAAGTTCGACTATGAATCGAGCCGCGGCTAAATTTCGATATGATTTATGAGTCAAAAGAATCGTTTTTGCAAGAGAGCTGAACATCGAAGAAATCAAGGAGATTAGAGAAAATGTTCCGGGAATGGAGATAGAAGTATTTGTCCATGGCGCCATGTGCATGAGTTATTCCGGTCGTTGTCTGCTTGGTGATTATATGAGCTGAAGACCTGGAAATAAGGGTGAATGCTCACACGCCTGCAGGTTTAAATACAAGGTACGGCTGGAAGAAGAACGCAGACCAGGAAAAT
>JBAZRN010000025.1:0-15737 GCA_041663325.1 Candidatus Absconditabacterales bacterium
GAAGATTGTTTAGTATCAAGTATAGTCAGAATTTTTTATTTGTCAAATTTTCGAAGGACTTTTTTTATGGCTATATTTTTAAAGAGAAAGGAAGAGGGAACCAATATATAAAACGCTGCAAAAATCAGACAACAGCTAGAAACTAGCAAGCAGAGAGATTCTTTCCGCCTAACCGAATGCAACAAATACGATACAAACAATATATACACAAAGGTATAAACCAGTTTTTGACAGTACTATACAAGCTAATGAAGACTATAAGCGGTAAATAAAAGCTCAATGCTACAAAAAAAGAATAAATAATAGGCTTTTTTGTTTTTGTTTGGGGTAGCACTTTTAGATACGGAACTGATAGCGAGAACAATAGAGTACAGCAAGTAGACTAGTAGTGTATCGCATTATAGTTATATACAAGACCTTCTTCCTGATATAAGTATACTCAGAAATCAAAATAATGCAAATTTTAGAGGGACTTTTTTCTACCACTATAGAATATAGGTGATATGTAGAGAAACTATGTATTGACCAAAGGAAAAAAACTAATAAATCTGAATTAATCATAACAATCAATCAGTTCTCCAATTACGAATTGAAAATAAAAGCCATTTTTCTATACATAACAACAATCACAAATAGTATGTAGCAAATCAATCTTTTAATCTTTTAATGTATACAGTATGTCATTTAGTTTAGATACCATCGTCTCACGAGCCAAAAGAAGATGATTTGTATATCCAAATTCTGAGATTTACGGATGACTAGCCAACGCTTGGGATTTTGGTCCGTTTTGATCTTTACTCAAAAAAAATATTGCAGATCTTTGGACAAAACATTTTACTCAAGAAAGAGATGATATCATGTTAATGGATACTGCTATAATTGCGCATCCAACCACATGGAAAGCTAGCTGACATTTAGCTTCTTTCGCTGACGCACTGATTGATGACAAAAAGACAGGTCAAAGATTTCGCGCAGATAAAATAATTGAAGACTATTTGGAAAAATACAGGGATTGATTAAACGATGAAGAATTAGCCAAAAAATCATGAGTAAAAAACTTATCTCCAGAATCGCGAGGAAATGAAGGTATGAGAAATTTTATCGTTAAATACATTCCAAACAACCCTGAAAGCAAAAAACCAGCTGAATGGACAGAATGCAGAAATTTTAATCTTATGTTAGATACTCATTTAGGACCCGTAGCAAATGATAGTTCAAAAGTTTATATGAGACCAGAAACTTGCCAATCATTATTTACTGATTTCAAATCAATATTAGATACTACAAGAGCAAGAATCCCATTTGGATTAGCACAAATAGGAAAAGCATTTAGAAACGAAATCACTCCAGGACAATTCCTCTATAGAACAAGAGAATTTGAACAAATGGAAATCGAATATTTTGTAGAAAACGATGAAAAAAAAGCGATGGAAAGTTATACTACTCGAAAAGATGATTGTATGAAATATCGGACAGAGACTATGGGCATTAAAAGAGAACATTTAAGATTTAAAGATCATGAAAAATTAGCACATTATGCGGCAGCGGCAACCGATGTAGAATATCTTTATCCACGATGATTTTGAGAAATTCAATGAATACATAATAGAACAAATTTTGATCTTACTCAACATCAAGAAGTAAGTGGAAAAGATATGCAGTATTCTGATCCTTACACAGGGAAAAGATATATTCCTTGGTGTATTGAAGCATCTTTTGGTTTAGGAAGACAAGTAATGGTGAGTATGTTAGAATTTTACGATGAAGAAACATTGGAGAATGGAGAATCTCGCGTAGTAGTTAGATTTCCGAAACAATTAGCTCCAATAAAATTTGCGATTTTTCCTTTAGTAAAAAAAGATGAAAAACAAGTGGAAATAGCAGAAACAATATTCAAACAATTAAGCAAAGAATATAAATGTGAATACGATGATTGATGAGCTATCGGGAAAAGATATAGAAGACAAGATGAGATCGGAACACCATATTGCATCACCGTTGATCATCAAAGTTTAGAAGATTGAACCGTGACCTTGAGGACAAGAGATGATATGAAACAAGTAAGAGTAAAAACCAACGAAATTAGTTTTTAAAACAAAATATCTTTAGAAAAACAAAAAAAATATGATTTTTTAAAGATAATAATTTCATTATGAATAGAGAGATAAAGTATTATAATAAGGAAGAAAATCAATGCAACAGATTACACTTTGCTGATGGCAATCATTTGAAAACGTGAGACATTCAAGTTAATCTAGAAAAAATAAACTTTAATGATTTTAATGCGTATAAATCAGCCAACATAGAGTTTATGCGACCAGGGGCTGTAGGAAAAGATATATATCACACCTATGAAACATTAAAAAAATTTATATACAACGATAAAGACTATCTTAATAATGACCATGAATATCTTGATTGCCGTGAAAAAGAAAATAGCAAAACAATTAAATCAGATGGAAGATGAACATATAGTCTCACTATAACAAACACTAAAAACGATATAATAAATATTATTATCAAATGAATTAAACATACAGAACCAGCAGAAGTTGACGTTAATATGATTACCAAAGAACAGTTATCATTGTATACATGAGATAAAAAAAACATTCTCATCATTACCCAAGAAGAGCTACATCGAATATTTAAAATAATGGAATCAATAGAAAAAGATATTTCAAAAAATCCAGAAACATTCAAAGCTCTTCTATAAAATACAAAAAACGAAGATAATTCATACCGACATTATTCATTATTCATTTTTAATTATTCATTGTCTTTTAGTCATGGTTGACGCAAAAAATTTCGTAGAGAAAGAGCTAGGTGTAAGTCTGGACACAGAAAAAACTATGTCTGAAAATAACAACCAAGAAATGATTTCTAAACTTCAAGAAAATATACCTACATACACTCCTCCACAACAAAAAATCCAAGAACCGACGGTCCAAATTGTAGAAAAAATCGTCTACAAAAAACAAAGAATACATGGATTTTTTAGAACATTGACGATTATAGCATTGCTTGTTATAGGCTTTCTTATGCTTGGAGAATCCACAGGGCTTATAACGCTTTCCATCAATAGTTTCAAACTCCATCAGGTATTCCCTATTATTATCATACTCAGCACAATAATCATCCGAAGTTATAAAGGGATATTTGGAAAAATATTTGGACTGATTCTTTTTTTGACGGTATTTGGATGAATATTCACTCTAGGGATCTACACATGACTCAACCCATCAAGCAAACGAAAATCAGGAGACAGTTTTAGCTATACTATTTCCAATACAGGTACAGCAATACAATCAAATCTCTACTTAGAAACGTTAATCGGGACTACAAACATCCAAGGAAATAAAAAAAATAGCACACTCAAATGAACACGAAATTCAGATAGAAATTTATTGGTTAACTCATGAGAAAACGCGAATATATCCTACCTAAAATTCAACGAAGATCCCAATCGAAACGTGCTTCAAAACTATATAAGCAAAATAGACCTTACCATCCCAGACAATAAAATAATTGACCTTCTTTACATCAAAAATCTTCTCTGATCACACACCATAGATTTGAATACCTTTCAACGAAAAATGCTCAAATTTCACGCTGGGATAGATAACATCACCATCAAAGTAGGAAACGTAATATCAGGCAACAAGCTAGAAATCCAAGGTACTGCAGCCAATATAAAGATTGATATCCCAAAAGATATAGGAGTTATGATGTATTACGAACATCTGGTAGGTATGATAAATTTCCCAGAATTTAATGTTCTTACCTGACATTATTTCCAATCACAAAATATCGCAACCGCCAAAGCGATACTACATATTTACATCAATCTCTGAGTAGGAAATACAAAAATAAATCGAGTAAACACTAAATAGCCAAACAAGAGCATTAAGCTTCTAGCTTTAAGCATTAAGCTATACATTATATGAAACTTATCAGCAAAAATAGACATGCATATCACGATTATCAGATAGACAAAGAATATGAAGTCTGAATAATTTTGAAGTGACATGAAGTCAAATCGATCAAAGCAAGTCATGTAAATATCAAAGATAGTATGGTAAGATTAGACAATAAAGAACTTTGGATTATGAATATGGATGTGCCACTCTATGAAAAAACATCATACGCCCTCGTCCCTGGCTATGAGCCCAAAGGCAAAAGAAAATTATTGATCACCAAAAAAGAACTAGCAAAAGTATCTTCAGCGCTCGACAAATCAGGTACAACAATAATTCCGCTAGAAATATTTATCAACAAACGCGGCTTGATCAAGCTGAAAATTTGAATAGGTAAGCTTATGAGAAAAATAGAGAAGAAACAAGTCCTCAAAGAAAGAGATATCAAAAAGCAAATGGATAGAGAAATTAGACATTTGTAATTTGTGGCAGTGTCATTGCGAACCGAACGAAGTGAGGTAGCCTGCTCCGCAGAACTGCGTGGGTAACAATCTAAATAAGCAATTCTGAACATATTCAATTCATAATTCCGAAATAATTCCAAGGGAATCCGGATTGATACCATTTTTTTTTATTTTCATAAAAGTATTGCAACTAATGAAAATTAGTATATAGATATGTTGTCTTTTTTTATAATGAAATCCATCTAAAAAATGAATGACAAAAAAGAGCAAGTTAATGTCTTAATGGTAGATACAACTTTTCAAAGCATGAGCATCTTCAAAGAAGCAATAAAGGAATATTATAACATAAATATAGATCTCGTAAAAAGCCATGAAGAATTCGTGTCGACGTGGCAGGCACAAAAAGAAAAATTTAATATTCTTATGGTGGATGCTTTTTCATTGTCAATATTCCCCAATGATACTATCACAAGAATCAGAACACAAGAAAAAAAAGAAAACCGGTCCCCTACCCCCATATTAGTATATAATACAGAAGAAAGTGCTACAGAATTAGACAAACACACACATCCTATACACTGATGATTCAGCCCTGATGAGGTAGCAGAAACAATATTTAAAGCATTAAGTCCACTAAACAAAAAATAATTATAATTTTACTACGTAAAATCCCTCTTTTATACTCTAATATAGTACAAATGAACAAAGTACTAATAATCGACAACAGCAAAAGCGAGAGTATTCCCTTAGCTAATGAATTAAAAAAAACTTATGGCATTGATACAGAAGTAGTAGATACTCATCAAGAAGGATTATCCCGCTTCATAAAAAACAAAGAAGAATATGCTGCCATACTAATGGAAATTATGTGAATGATCCCTGAGGATTTTTCTGATGACGAAAAAAGAGAATCCAACGAATGAATGAATACAGGTGCAGTTATCAAAAATAAGATAAGAAAAGAAAATATACATATTCCTATCGTATTTTATACCTCACAAGCATTTTCAAAAAATATGAATGCAGATGCAAACACGCGTTATTTTAGGAAACCAGAATTACCAGAAGTCATTGCAAAAGCATTATTGGAGGTGATGAATGATCAGATGAAAAGAGAAGCATCTAATATATCATAATTTATAATAGGCACCCGCGGGATTCGCCCCGCAGAATTGCGGGGTTGCAGACCTGTATATTATACTGTTGTTAGTTTTACAATAGGCACCCGCGGGATTCGAACCCGCGAACCGAGGTTTTGCAGACCTGTCTATTAGACCACTCTAGCAGGGTGCCAGATAACGCAAGCCACTATACAAATTTCCTCAAGAAATGCAAAACAAAAAAAACGCATTCTTCACGATAGCAAAACTATCCCCTGAGAAGTTTTCGTTCAATTATACACCGAGTTGAGAGAGGAAATGAGGAGTAGATAATGATCATAATAAATGGTTGTAAATTATATTGCATTTTCTTCTCAAATCTCTAATCTACTACAACAAAAAAATAAAATAAACAAAAAATAAAAAAATCTATGGGAAAAATCACACTAGAACCAGGAAAAGAATTCGGAGGGATAATCATCCCCAAAAATGTTTTTATTGAAATAGATGAATTCCAAAATCACGAAAAAGAAATGCATGTTTTTTGGATATTGAAAATACTTATCAATGAAGTAAATAAGCCAAAAATAAACTGTAGTTGTGAAAATTCAGATTTCCTATGGCTTTTAGAAAGTCACCAAAGAGGGAAACAAATAGATGAAAAAAAAGCTTTTGTTTCTAAGATTCAAATCACATGCAAAAGATGCCATAGATCAAAAAGCTTAGACGTTGGTCCAACGATAGCATGCTATGAAAGCATAAGAAGAAATCCCACAATTGGACTCAGACAATGGGCTGAAGAAATGAGTAAAAGTTTTAATGAACACTTTAAAAAAAACCATTCAAGATAACATTGAACGGTAAATGCTTCTGAGAGTTTTCTCAGGAGTTTTTTTATTTTCAGATAAACTTCTTCCCCATATAAGGCACCAAGACCTCTGGAATTTTAATTGTTCCGTCTTTTTGCTGATTATTTTCGATAATCGCGACCATAATTCTTCCCATAGCAAAAGCTGTAGCATCGTTCATATGGACAAATTCTTTCTCACCATTCGTTCTTTTTACTCTCGTATTCAGTCTGCGTGATTGGAAATCAGTCATAAGATCAGATGTATGAGTTTCTCTATATGTTCATTGGGCAGCCATCCATGTTTCCACATCGACAGCCCTATAATCATTATCTCACATATCGGCGGTGCATTTCAAGATAAGTTGATATGGCAAAGATAATTGTTGTATGAGATATTCCTGTAACCCTATAATAAGCTCTTGTTCATCTCAAGAAGTTTCTCAAAGACAAAAAGTTTCCATTTCAAGTTTATCAAATTGATGTACTCTGATAATTCACTTCACATCCTTACCATAACTGCCCGCTTCTCTCCTAAAAGATGTTGCATATCCGATATAACGAACGGGAAGTTCTTCTTCTTGAAACATATGATCCATAAACATCGGTCACATAGCATGCTCTGCGCTTCCATTCAATACCTGTTTATCTTCATGCAGACAATATCTTTCATCCATGGGATACAGTCTTCCCATTTTGTTCATGGTTTCCATACTAATGATTTGAGGTGTGAGAACTGGTCTAAAGGGAGTTGATTTAAGCTTCAATTTTTTTTCTTTTATAATTTTTTCAATAAGTTTTTCGTCTCCCAATGTTTTAAAAGTGAATTGCATGATTGCCATCTGGAGAAGGACGAGGTCTCATTTGAGATAACAGAATCTAGTTCCGCTAACTTTTGAAGCGGTTTCTTTATCTATGATATCTCGTTTCTTTCATAAATCCTCATGATCTAAGATAGAAAAATCAAATACAGGTGCTTTACCCCATTGTTTTATGACAACATTTTCCTTTTCACTCTTACCGATTGGAGTATCTAGGTGATAAAAATTGGGCATACTTAGCAGTAAAGGAGTAATTTCTTCCTGTATCTTAGTATAAGAATCTTCTAGCTGCTGGACGTCTGATTTAAGAGCTTTAGCTCATTCATAATTTTTTTTTTCAGCAAGTTGTCTTTGTTGAAATTTTAGATCATCAATTTTTTTCTGTAATTCTTTTCTCTGATCATCAAGGGACAAAATATGATCAACATCTATCTCAGGTCTTAATTTATTTTTACAAATGAGTTTATACCCCTCGACATCATCGCGAACTTTTTTTAAATCTATCATACTAATTCGATTAAAAGACTAAAAGATTATTAAGATTAAAAGATTACTATATAGGCATTATTTTTTTATAAGCTATAGCCACTTTATTGTGCTTGAAGCTTTGGGCTTGAAGCTTTAAACTAAATTTTTTACCTATAAAAAATCTTTTTATATATCATTTCAGCTGCAAGCCTCAAACTATTGGAATTCTTCTGTCCATGCGCTTTGGTAAGACTATATTCTGTATACATAATATGGACAGGTACTTCTTCATATTTCAGTTTATTCCTCTTCATTTGCTCATTAAATTCATTGGCATAATGCATTCCATCAGCAGTAAGGGTAAACTTTCTCAATGCTTCCAATGCAATCACTCTGTATCCGTTATGAGGATCCGACGTATTTGTCCCATAAAAAAGCTTCGTCACAACTCTGGAAATAAACAAAATAATTTTTCTAAATGCCGGCATATTATCTGCTTTTGCTCCGTGAATAAACCTCGATCCCAGATAGAGATCAGGTCTTTTGTTTTCAAGATCCAATCCAAGTTTTTGATCAGTATGAATATGTTTTATAAAGGTTTCCATATCTTTGATATCCATTTGTCCATCAGCATCAAAGCCCACAAACCACTTGATTTTGAGTTCATCGCCATATTTCTTAATGAAGTTATACCCCGTCTGATTTGCTGCGCCTCCTCCTCTATTGATCGTATGATCTAGAATGATAATGAGCGCGTCAGGATATTGTTTCTTCTTATCGTAAAGCACGTGTAAAGTATCGTCACTGGAACCATCATTGATAAAAACTAATTTTCTGAATCCTGCGTCAACGATCTCATCGACAACTTTACCTACCGCTTTTTCTTCATTATAAACCCTAATATTGAAGACAAAATCATCTTTTTCATGAGTATTGTGTCGATGCGCAATCTGATCTTTATTTTGAGAATATCATTCATTAATAGCAGTCTGAGAAATGAGTCTGGTAAGCTGGAATCTATCTTTGGTATGTTTATTGAGTACATCAATATAGAAGTAAAATAAGAGAATAAGGGCTATATACACCAACAAATCAGCGCCTCTCGCAATGCCAAAAAATCCGCCAAATTGATTCAATAAACTTTGATTCAGCGCAAAAAGAACAACCATAGCACCGCCCACAAAAAATACGAAAAAATGAAGAACATTCATTTTTTTGCGTTTATAGAGGTCTAGTCCAAATAAAATGAACACCACAGCTGCGAGAATAATAACAAACTGAAGCAATGACATACTTTTAAATAATGAATAATTAAAAATTAATAATGTATGACTTGTCTCATCATAAACTATTGCGACTTTATTATACTTCAAGCTTTGAGCTTTAGGCTTTAGGCTAAAATTAATGTATAGAGTTGAGAAGTAAAATCAAGGAAAATCAGTTGTTTTTGTAATAAAAAAGCATATAACATTTAAAACAAAAATGTCAAATTATGAAAAAGCTAATAAATTATTTCCAAAAAAATCCGGTAACTATGTTAGTTACCATAACATTCATTACACTAGTAATCTTCTACGGAGCATTTATCCTAATAGGAGTGTACTGATATTAAACTAAGGTTTGAAAAACCGATGTATCTCATCGGTCTTTTTTAAATTAAGACGCAATAAAAACATGAAGCATTGAGTGTTTTTATGACGTCGAAATTATATCGGCGATTTTTGATACATAAAGTACGAGTGTAAATGAAGTAATTTATGATTTCAAAAACAGTCGGTATATCATAGATAATTTTCTACATAACTAAAGACTAATTTCCTTCTCTTCACCAGTTTTCATACGTTTGATCTTGTATTTTTTTTCTTTCATCTCTTCTTTACCTAGAAGCACTACGAAAGAAATGTCTTTTTTGTTCGCATATTGCAACGCTTTGCCGACTCCTTGAGCTTCCAATCATTGCTCTACCCTACATCACGCTTTTCTCAAGGTCTGCGCTAATGCGCAATAGGTATTGTAATACTCATCTTCCAAGATAGGAATATAATAGAGTTCTTGTTTCTGATTATTGACAATAGCATCAAGCATTCATCGGCGCTCCAAAAAAAGCTTCATCGCCTCATCTCCTGAACCAAATCAGACCGCAGGAAATGATGCCGCTCCAAATATTTCAGCGAGTCAGTTATAACGACCGCCGCCAAACATCGCGCGCCTATTATCCGGATGGAGATCAAAGACTTCAAATACCGTCCCATCATAATAATCAAATCACCTGATGAGGCTTCCTTTGAACTGGAAAGATCAAGCATATCATAAAGCGCTAAGATTGGAAAATATATCAGATAGCTTTCTATATCATTGATTTTTTTCAATAGCAGGGAACTTTTTGACTAATTCAGAAATATCGTCTATGCACAGATAACTGACAATTTTATCTACTTGATCTGCATGTAATCAGTGATCCTGAAGCATATCGATAAAATCTTTCTTTTCCAATTTTTCTCGTTTATCCATCAATCTCACTATCTCAGTTTTTTTTTCTGCAAGCAATCCTATTTCTTCATCTAGGATATAATCTATAATCTGACGAGAATTGAGGTACATGAGCCGAGAATTTTTTGGCGGATTGAAAGCAAGCATAATCTCTATAGCAACTTGCAATATTTCTACATCTGCATAGAGAGAGTGACTGCCGAACATATCAATATTCAGCTGTCGGAATTCCCTATTCCTTCCTCTCTGAGGTCTCTCATTGCGATAAAAATTCGCTATAGAAAAAAATCTGATGGGCTTGGGCGTTTGCGTATATATTCTGCTTACCATACGAGTAACGGTAGGCGTCATCTCTGGTCTGAGAGCGAGGTCGCTTATCTTTCCTGTCCTATCGGTAATAAGCGTAAGCTCACTTCATCAGATATCTTCGCCTGATTTTGCTCTTCGTATTGCGGCATTTTCTACGAGCGGTCAGAGATATTCTTCGTATCAGAAGTTTTTACAGACAGTTCTCCATGTATCAAAAATATACTTGCGCACAGCAAACTCCTGCGGAAATCGATCACTGGTTCATTTGGGTGGGATATTTGATAAGGACATCTTATGGAATGGTAAATGCTAAATGCTAAGTGTTAAATACTAAGTTTTTGGCTTCAAGCTCCAAGCTTTCTGCTTTACGCTAATGTAGTTGTTTACTCGCTGATTTCAAGGCAATTAGGGAGTGAAAGATTTCATTGCCCTTTCCCAAGCAGTCAGTTGTTTAGAAATTGATTCTATCAACTGGTTTATTTGAACGAACTGCGGCAATGAAAATTGATGCAAATCGTTTGCTAGTCTGATAAGTAATCTGACGACTTCTATATGTTCTCTCGCCTTTTGAATATCGAGCATTTTGGAATGACTGCAATTTGCTTTGAAAATAGATGAGATCATATCAATAATTCACTCAAAAATCCTGCTTCACAAGGCATATTTGTAGGTTTTGGAAAATAAGTTGATATATCACGAAATCAACTGCAGCAAATCATAGGATGTTTTATAGACGGGTAAATTATCGTAGGTTGCCATGATAATATCATTGAGGATAAAGATTTTTTATTTCTGATGATTTGAGTTTTCTCACCAGTGGACTAATCTTTTTGTAATACCCTACTGGAGTAAATATATTCCGGAAACGACGATCTGTTTTGGAGAGAATTTTTCTGCTGATAGCGTAACTTTTATGATGAGCGAGTAAACCAAGGTATGAATTGATAATTGAGCGGATTTCTTCTTCATGTTTTCTCTCCAATCATTTTGCATTAATGGCTTCAATCTTTTTATAAAATTTCCCTATCGTTCTTTTACGGATATACGTGCGATATGGTTTGATATATGCGCCGAGAAATAAGACTCCTTTCCTAGCATCCTGGAGATAAATTTTTTTGGGATGAAGGGTGAGATGCAATACATTAGTCAGAAAATCTTTGATCTTGGGAAGAGCATCTAATAATCTTTGTTTGTTTTGATGCGTAATAACGAAGTCATCCATATATCTCCCATAATAAGTGAAGTTTAAATCATGAATGATATATTTATCCAAACTATCCATATAAATATTTGCAAATAATTGGCTCGTTAGATTTCAAATAGCAAGCCCAGAATCCTTCTCTGAATAGAAAAGACTTTTATCCTCTGGCAATCAATCCCAATCAGATGCAGATCATTTGACGCTGCAATTCTTTATCGGGTCGTGAAAGATAACCTGATGAATAAGTTTGATGAGAAAATCGTAATCAATAAGTAATTTCTTTCTTTTGGATCAAAGAAAGTTTTGAATCTTACTAAAGAGAATATCCTTGTCGATGTGCATGAAAAATCATTTGATATCCATTTTAAGCACCCGGCAAGTATTGGTGTAATCCTGTGAACATGATCTGATAAAATGTTGTATTCTTTGCACACCAAAATGTGTTCACTTCCCAAGTCTGCAGCTATAACTGTCATAGATAAAATAACGATCAAAAAGTTCGTAAATGTAATTATAGATCAAGTGATGAATTATTCTATCTCTGAAATCAGCTGCGAACACTTCTCTTTGAACGGGGTCTTTGATGATGAAACAGATGCTTGGGTTGATAGTGTATGTTCATTGGAGCAATTCATCATATAAGGTCAGCAGCTTGGATTCATAATTCATCTCAAATGCTAATGTAGTCGTTTTATTTCTTTTATTTCTACGAGCATCATAATATGCGCGGAAAAGATCAAGCAATAATTGATTTTGGTCTAACATTGATTTATTTGATAAATAAAAAGCTGACCAAATCACGCAGTATTGCTGGGAGAATGATCAGCTTAGAGAGCAGTACTCGAGAAACCAGAGACCGAAACCATAATTCTGATTGTTTTGATTCAATTTACCTTTGGTATCATTGCATTTCATATTGTATGCATTGTTTCAAGAAGCAGACGCAGACCACAAATAGCGATTATTCTTATTCCATTTACCATTTGGATTGCGAAAACCATTAACATAGCCACTGGATTGCTGATAGTATAGTCATCATCCAACGATGACAACTATTATATCGAGAACTATTACTTCCCGGCAAGCCGGGAGGGCTATTGGACTACTCATGCACGCTCCAGTATTCCGTAAAATACTGAACTCTGGCAACCTGATAATAGAAAAAAATGGACAAAATGCTTTGCATTTTGTCCACGCGTATTTTTTCAAATATTTGCGCCGAAATAGTCAAATTGACAAATAGTCAAACCCCGCCTTGCGGGGTAAATTGTCGGATTTAGTCCTCGAGAAACCAGAGACCGAAACCATAATGCTGAGTGTTGAGAACCAATATACCTCCGGCATCATAGCACTTCATATCGAAAGCATCGTTTCAAGAAGCAGACGCAGACCACAAATAGCGATGATCCTTATTCCATTTACCATTCGGATTGCGAAAACCATATTGTTCTACTCACAGTAAATCAAAGAAATCTTTTGTTTTGGTAGACCGAGTACCTTTAGTCAATTCATCTCCTCATGGGAATATGTTTGCCGCAGCTAAAAACTGTTCATCACTACATATTTTTTTACCTGCATCTCTCATCTTTTGGATTGCATCAAAATTAGCCCGTAATCATTTTTTCTTTGATTCTTTATTCTCTGCCCAAACATTTTTACCTTCTTTAATTCAGTTGATATTTTTTACATCGTCAAAAGTGGCTTGTTTAGGTGCGAATTTAAGCTTTCCTAATTTAGTATTTAGTATCAATTTGCCATTATCAAAATCTATGCATTTGTTTAGTTGCTCAAGCCCTGCTTTATCTCAAGCATTTACAAGTTCATCTGTCTTATTCTTAAGCCACGTTCTGTGATGATCAATTCATTTTTTTGTCCTTTCCATAATTTCTTTCTGGAGAAAACTTGCTTGGGATTCTTTATCTTCTGCTTTTTCATTTTCATCTCGCATTACTTCCTGCAATTTCTTTATTTTTTCTGCATCATCTCACCCTAAATCTCTAATTTTTGCGAATCTATCTCTTTTTGCTTTGGATGTCGTTTTATCTTTTTGATATCAAGTTTCTTGCCTGAGAAGATTCATTAAACCTTCCTTAATTTCAAAATCTTTTTTATCTTTCTTTAAAGCCTCAGGAAGTTCTAAATGACGAATTTGGTTTAAATCCTTATTCAGAGGTTGTTTAGATTTTGCCATGATAATAAATAAGTAGATAAAATAATTGTATGACTAATTATATTCGGAATTAAAAATAATGCAAATTTTTATGCACTTCCGTTTAAGGAAATTTTCTTAGAGAACCACTATTACAGTAGATACTAATTATTTATTGACTTATTGCAATAGAAAGTGAAGAATTTGGATTGAAAAAATAGAGCGAAGATGTATAATTACTAGTAGTAACAGTTTATTTGCTTTCATATTGCCATGAACGAGTTATCAATCAAAAATGAACTTACAGAATTTCTCCTCTATACCACTCCAAATGGAGATATAAAGGTGGAAGTATTTTTCCATAATGAAAATATTTGGCTAAGTCAGAAGAGAATTGCAGAACTTTTTGGCGTGGCTGAAAATACTATTACATATCATCTCAAAGAAATATTTGCGAGTTGAGAACTCAGTCAAAATTCAACTACTCAAAAAATTGGAGTAGTTCAAAAAGAGTGAGATAGAAACGTAAAAAGGAATATTGATTTTTACAACTTGGACGCTATAATTTCTGTCTGATATCGTGTCAATTCATCTCAAGCTACACAATTTAGGATTTGGGCGACAGAAAGATTGAAAGAATATATTACTAAGTGATTCACGATGGATGACGATAGACTAAAAAACGGAAGATATTTCTGAAAAGACTATTTCAAGGAATTATTGGAGAGAATTCGCTCAATTAGAAACAGCGAAAGGAGGATCTATCAGCAAATCACAGATATTTTCGCTGAATGCAGTATGGATTATGATCCGAACTCAGAGATTACCAAAAACTTCTACGCTATGATTCAAAACAAATTTCATTTTGCTATCACGTGAAAAACAGCTCCAGAAATAATTTACGAAAATGCAAATGCAAAGGAAGTTTTTATGGGACTTACTACATGGAAACATTCACCAAAGTGAAGAATATTGAAATCCGACACCATCATCGCCAAAAATTATCTCCAAGAAAAAGATATCAAGAAGCTCGAAAGATCAGTATCGTGATTCTTTGATTATCTGGAAACTATTATTGAAGACAATACCCCTATGAAAATGAAGGATTTAGCTGAAGCGGTAGATAATTTCTTGAACTTCAACAAATATAAAGTTTTGGATGGGAAAGGGTCTATTTCCAAAAAGCAAGCAGAAGACAAGGCATTTGGAGAATATGATATATTCAATAAAATCCAGCATATAGAATCAGATTTTGACCGTTTGGTGAAAGAACAAAAAAGTTACGTCAATTAAGATATCATTACACTAATTCGATCTTGACGCCGATTTTTTGCAATTTCTCAACGATATTGTCATAGCCTCTCGCAATAATATCTTCATTCATAATATTTGTGGTTCCTTGAGCCATAATTCAGGCAAGCACCATTGCGCCGCCACATCTAAGATCAGTAGTAGAGACATATCAGCCTCTAAGTTTCGTAGGTCAGATAACGATTGCCTCATGAGGATTGAGAATTTCTATTTTTGCTCAGAGGTTTTCCAATTCATTCAGATAATTAAACCTTCATTCATAGAGTGTTTCAAATATTTTAGAAACACCATCAGCCTGAGTTAGTAATGTTCCAAAAATAGATTGTAAATCCGTGGGGAATCCAGGATAAATTCTTGTCTCTAATTTTGTCGCTTTGTAATGCTTCTTATTAATGGAAGATACTTTGATGGTATGTTTGTCTATGATTTTAAAGTCTATGCCAATCCTACACGCAATACCATACATAGCTGATAATTCATCAACATGACATCACTTGATAGTTAGCTCTGAATTATCCGCACCAGCGCCAATAGCAAAATATGTCCCCGCCTCAATAAAATCAGCGATGATAGTAAACTCTTTTTGCGTAATAACAATCTTCGAAGGTTTCATAATAACACTATGATCCACATTCAAAGTAATATCTGCTCCGACACTAT
>JBAZRN010000026.1:0-15106 GCA_041663325.1 Candidatus Absconditabacterales bacterium
CTCTTTTCCAGTTAATGGTGCAGCTCCGACTGCGACAGGATATTATTCAACAACAACATGGACAAATCATGATGTGGTAGCTACTATTACTGGATTCAGTGAACCCATAACATGATTAAATGAATTCACTCATACTTTCACATGAAATGGTATTTTCGTTTTTACTTTCCAAAATCTCTCTGGAACTCAATGAGTCTGGACAGCAACCGTAAATAATATAGATAAACTAGGTCCTATAGTCACCTTGGTTTCTCCAACGAACTGACAAGTGTTGAATACATGAACAACTCATCATAGCTACAATGTTTTCGATAATACTGAAACTGTGGATTGTACGTTCTATTGGTCTTGAGGTGAAGGTTCTCATTTGTTTACGTGAATTACTCCTGGCACTTGAATTTATGCAGGAGATTTAACTAATTCTGATGGAATTCGATGGCGGAATATTTCGTGCGAGGATTTAGCAGGCAATACATGAGCAAGTGATACATGGACTTTTCAGATAGATACTACAAGTAGTGGCGGATATGGAATTACTGGTGGATTTATCAATATAGCAAATGCATCAAATTATCCGGTTAACTTTGTCTTCAGCGGGGCTTTAAATTCTGGGGATATTGTAACGATACAACTTATTGATTCTAGCGGAACTATTATGACGTATGTGTCTCCAGGGATGATCTGATGAGAAACTGAATACACAACAAATATTAGTGGAGGATCGTTTATTGACTGACCTGTTACTTTGAGTGGAAGTGTCGTAGATTCATTAGGAAATTTAGTCACAGGATCTCATGTCACTAGTATAACAAGCAAAAACATGACAACACCGTCAGTCGGACTCGCCTATTTGGTTTCTGGAAATACGCAGGAAGGTATGTCAGGATATATATCTGTTTTTTCTGGAATGACTCAACAAATCAAAAGTGGCGGTATTGTTTTATTCATGGCATCATTGAATGAGGTAGTTTCCGGCTTTGACGCGAGTGATATTACTGTGTCTGGAGGTATTGTGAGTAATTTTACAGGTGCTCCTTGAGGATTTACTTTTGAGGTTACACACGATGGTACAGCATGAACTTGAATGGCTGTTCAAGTTGCCCCTGGCACATTTACTGATGAAGCAGGCAACCCGAATGACGCATCACTTATGTGAATGTTTATTATTGATACCACTATTCCTACTGCCACACTTACAAGCACCCCAGTAGATGGAACCACCATCAATGGTTGAGAATTCGTGGCTGTCACCCTGACTTTCAATGAATCGACCACTATGAGTTGTATGTCTTGAAATGCAGTGACCATAACTAATGGAACTATGACCGGATATCATTGTGGTTCATGACTTACCCGTGTGTTTGATGTTATTTCAAACGGATCTTCTCCCATGACTATCATCGTGGAAACCTGATCTTTCTCTGATAATGCTGGAAATCTAAATGATACTGCGTCCAATAGACTCTCTTTTCCTATTACTAGCACACCTCTGACTGGTGTCATAACATCGATTTCTAGTTGATACTTAATATACACTGGCACAAACTTTGATGTATATTATGTGTGACTATCATGACTTGCCATCTGTGAACAAGCGCCAACATGATACGATGTCATATATGCATATTTAAGCGATAGCATAAACAGTTGAACTCTAAGTGGAAAACCTGTTACTAGCTGAGCTGTATGTGCATTAATGCCTTGACGAACTGGCACTATTAATGTATGAACAACATATGAAAATTTTACAGGAAATACTTTATATCTTCATGTGCTTGTAAACAATTCTTCTGGAACAATTAAATGATACGGTGTCCAAGAAATCGGGTTCATGGGCTCATGAAATGGGTGACCAAATTGGGTAGATATTTATCAAAATGAAATCTATCCTGTAATAGTATCTGAAGGTATCAATAACAATCTTAATATGGTAAGCAGTGGTAATGTAAATAATTTCACAGGGCTCTATTTTGAAAAACCATGATATGGAAAAATATCATTTCAAACAGGATTGGATCTCGCCAACGCAGCAGTTCAATCGTTCTTGGAGAATCTGTCATGATATATTACTATGAATAATTGATTCATAGAATTTATACCTACGGGTAGTGGAGCAGATCTTAATGTTTCTGCAATGCTTACTATGTATTTTGATACTGGATCCGATTTTGTCACTCAATATAATAATCCAGATATGATTGTAGCAAGAGACAATTCAGGGAATATTATAGACAGCGATACTTTACTTACAGGAGTTCATGGGGCATGTGAAGTAGGAGGTCCTTGTACTTTAATTTTTGACACTCAACATTTTACTTCATTTGGAACCAAACCTCTCCTTACTGAGGTAACTATCCAATCTAGCGCTGGGACATGAGCATGGTCAGGAGATACCATTTATCTCTCCTTCACAGGAAGTGAAGCATTGACAGGAGTAATGGTTACTATTGCAGGGAATACAGCCGCTCTCCAATGATGATGAACTTTCCGATATGCTTCAGGACTTCTTATCACGGGATGAACACAAGATACAAATATTCCGTTCGGCATAAATTATAGCGATTATTTTGGCAATAGCGGAAATACGATAACAGGCACTACCGACTGATCTTATGTACAATACTACAATAGTGGAGATTTTTGGCAATCTACTTATACCTCTATAGGTTCTTCGCTTTCTGGTCAAAACATCTTAAATAATTTCAATCTCGTAAATAGTGATACTGTAGAAAATTTCCATGATCTATTTTTTGATATGCCTGGACTTGGAAGAATTACATTTTTGACATGATTGAATTTGACTGATAGTGGAGTACAACGATTTCTCCAAAATCTTTCTAGCTATATCCATATGGATAATTGATTCGTAGAATTTACACCTACGTGAAGTGGAGCAAATCTTAATGTCAATGCTCAGATTACTATGTATTTCCCAAATGGCGCACCATTTATTGGCAGTTGATCATCAAATAATATCGTTGTCAGAGATAGTAATGGAAATATTACTGGAGGTATTTCGTTGGGGGATGTTATATGTGTGAATAGTGAGACTGACTACTGTTACTTTTCGACTGAACACTTTACTTCCTTTGAATTTAGACCATATCTTACTGATGTAACGATTCAATCTAATTCATGAACTAGTGCACGATCTGGTGATATCATTTATCTTTCGTTTACCGGTAGCGAAGCATTGACAGGGGTAACGGTTACTATTGCAGGCAACACAGCAAATCTCCAATGAACATGAACAACACGAACCGCTTCAGGACTTCTTATCACAGGATGAACTGAAGGACAAAATATTCCATTTGCTATAAATTATAGCGATTACTTTGGTAATAGTGGAAATACAATAACAGATACCACTGATGGATCTTATGTACAATACCATACCGCTGATACCACTCCGCCTACAGTTAGCCTTACTGGTTCTCTTAGCCGATTATTACAGATTAGTGGAATATCCGTAATTATGGTTACGTGAACGCTAAGCGAATCAAGTACAACTCTTACCGGAGGCGATATCATTATCATCAATGGAACCATAAGTAATTTTACTGGCAGTGGCACATGATACACATTTACTGTTACTCCTATTACCGATGGCGCTATGACGATACAAATATGAACAGGTAGTTTTTCAGATGCTGCAGGAAATCCAAATGTTACAGGATCAAACGTTCTTATTTATAGTGTAGACGCCACTCCTCCTACAATCAACATTACAGGTTCTCTTAGTAATGGAACTACAATTAGTGGAGGACAAATTGTCACCTTCACGGCAACATCTAGTGAAATGACTTCAAATTTTACCGGAGGCGATGTTATTGTAACAAATTGAACTTTAAGCGACTTTAACGGTGGCGGCACATGATATACATTTACTGTTACTCCTATTACCGGTGGAACTATGACTGTACAAGTGTGAACAGGTACTTTCTGAGATATAGTGGGAAATCCAAATGCCACTTCTTCAAATATTCTTTCGTATAGCATAGATGCAACAGCGCCAACAGCATACATTACGTATTCTATTAATCATGCAGTTAAGCAAGGGGATGCTTTAAGAATTACCGCTAATTTTGATGAGGACGTATTAATCACTAATGCACCAGCGATTAGGATAACCTATACAGGAAACGTTGGCATCGCGAGCACTTTTGGTCCAATGATAAGAATTGACGCTACCCATTATTATTATGATCCAGAGATTCCAGGTAATGGAATAGGAACGGGTAATGGAACAGGAACGATTACGCTTGATTGTGATGGTGTCTGTGCAACTGATCTCGTAGGCAATACAGTAATAAATATTCCGACATCAGGGGCTACCTTTATAGTTGACAATACCGCTCCAACAGCTACGTGATCATACTCAACAACATCTCCAACAAATCAAGATGTCACTGTAACACTTACGTGATGGCTTGAAACATTAACATGAGTAAATTTCTATTCACATATCTTTACAGAAAATGACTCATTTGAATTTACCTTTAGTGACTTAGCAGGGAATACATGAAATTATACAGCCATGGTAAATTGGATTGACAAAACTCCTCCGTCTGCTCCGACTATTACCAACTCAAATTATACCACAAGTGGTGTTGCAGCAAATACAATCTTTGGAAGCGGTGAAGCAGGAACTACAGTTTTATTATATAAAAACTGATCTCCTGTATGTTGAGGAAATACGGTGAACGCGTCAGGTAGTTATGCTATAGTAAGTTTTGGCGGTTCTTGTTTAGATTTGCTAGAATGAGCAAATAGTTTTGTAACAACACTTACTGATGCTGCTGGTAATGTCTCTTCTTGATCTACCGCAGTAATTATTACCAAAGATACTACTGCTCCGACTGTCCCTACTACAGGAATAATTTATACTCCTAGTTCACTTACTTCAGGTGATGTAGTAGTAACGCTTACAGGATTCTCTGAATCAATTACAGGACTTGATCCTACAAGCATTACCTTTACAGGCAATGGCACATGAATATTCACATTCTATGATCTTATTGGTAATATGTGATCTGCGACAGCAACGGTTACCTGGATTGATAAAACTCCCGTGACAGGATCAATTACTTACTCACCATCATCACTTACCAATCAAAACGTCACTGCGACAATATCATTTAATAAAACATGAGTGACCGTTACCAATAATACCTGAACATCAAAAATATTTACCAGCAATAATACATGATTTATATTCACATTCCATGACTTAGCAGGGAATACATGAAGTGAGATAGTAAATATAACGCGGATTGACAAGACTGCAGCAACAGCGAATACACTTTGAGACTGAACCAGTGATTATAGTCTAAGTGCAGGAACTACAGGTGGGCTCGTCTTTAGCGAATTGATCGCTAATACGGGGCAAATTCAATCTGCTTTAACATTCTGAGCAAGTTATACTCCTACATATAATCGAGCGGGTTCTACACTGATCATTACTGCGAACGCTTCAGGTACAAGTTGGGATAATGATGTTGCGATAAATGTGTATGATATGGCTGGCAATGCTTCTAACTTATTACTTATAGATTCTGCTATAAATACAGGACAGCTGGAGTGATCAGGAAATGTAGACGTGACTACGGGACAAACTCAAGTAGTAGTTAGCACAAACCCAACTGACATAACAATTCCAGACACTGTTACCAATGCCACCATTCTTGTACCCGTAAGCACTTCTTGAGATAATACTATTGCTACAGTGCCAGCAATTACACTGGACGTAACCACAAGTATTTCTCCAACACCAGTAAATGTGGCGATATCAGATGGAACAAATATATTAGCACCTAGTGATTGGGATGGAGTCATAGCTGTACCTACAATCAGATTAAATAGTTCTGTCACTCCAACACCAGTAAATGGCAAAACTAATACCGTTCAAAGTGTAATAGAGGTTTGATTCCCTGATGGATGTTTGACCTTTGATAAAGCTGTCAAATTAGTTATGCCTGGTCAGAAGGATAAAAAGGTATGATATATCGAAGGAGGTGATACTACTTTCCACCCTATAGATACAACATGTAATGATCTAAACGCTCCCACAAATATCAATGCTGTGAATCCAAGAGAATGTTTTATTAATGATGGGAATGATCTTGTAGTCCGGACATATCATTTCACTAAATTTGTTACCTATACGCAGACTACAAATAGTTCAAACAACGGTAGTAATGGTGGATGAGCAAACTCTTTGTCCAAAGATGTTTGTCCAAATGGAGATACATCATCAAGTTTTTATGATGGTAAATGTTCAACAGGGGTAGCTTCTACAAGTTGATCAAAGCAATGAAATATCAGTTGATCTACATTTTCTACTGAGCTCAATAACGCATATCTCTATGCTTTCACTATTGGCATCACTACTATGCCAACTATCCAAACCGCTGATATAGAAGGTACTCTTATCAGAGCGCATATGGCAAAAATGATGGTTAATTATGCAGTCAAAGTACTTGGAAAAACTCCTAATACATGAGCGCTTTGTGCATTTGATGATATTGCTAACGAATCTGTTGAATTGAAATGATATATCAAATTAGCATGCCAATTGTGATTGATGGGCATAGATATAGCAAATTTCAATCCAAATGGAGAAGTAACAAGAGCTGAATTTGGCACTGTGCTTTCTAGAGCACTTTATGGTACTTTATATAATGACGGTCAACCTTATTATCTCAATCATCTTAATGCACTCAAAACAAATACCATCATCACAAACACCAATCCTGATATGAAAGAGCTTAGAGGATATGTTATGTTGATGTTAATGAGAGCTAAATAGTTGTTAGACTTTAGAACTTAGACATTAGATTGCATTATAGAAAAATAGCCCTGCAAGAAATTGTGGGGCTTTTTTAAAAAGAGGGAGTTGCTTACTTTCTTCTCTGAAAATATTTTTGTAGTTCACGGACAGCTAGATATATCACTCATGATGATAATGGGAATAACCAATCCACAAGCTTCATAGAACCGAATCCCAAATAATCACGGATCACAGGCACATAAATCAAAACTAAAATTCCTACAAAACTTATTACAAAAGCCCGTAATAATTTTGTATTTGATCGAAGATATGAATTAAAGACAGATTCATATGGTCAGGTTCTCAGAGAAAAGATATTCATATACTGGCAAGCCATGATACTTGTATAGGTCACTGCATTGGCGGTCGCATATGATATTCAAGCAGTATTTATTCCACGCAAAGACAATCAATGAAACATAAAATATAATATATAATTAACAAATCCTATTCCTCACATCAATATCCCAAACCAGATCCAATCAATGATAACGGGCTTATTAAAGATATGTTGATTGACATCCCTAGGTTCAGCTTCCATGAGTCATTTCGCTGGCGGATCCCATGTCAAAGCGGTAATCGGTATCAGTTCCGCCATCAGATCAATCATCAATATCTGCACTGCAGTGATGGCAAGAGGGATCTTAAAACTCATTCCCATAAATAAACTAAACAATACTGCAAAAAGCTCTCCACCATTTGAGGCAACGGCTAAGATGGCCGATTTTCTTATGTTCTGAAAAATAATCCTTCATTCTCTGATAGCGTAAACAAGCGTAGCAAAACTATCATCGAGCAGAACTATTTCGGAAGCTTCTTTTGCAACATCAGTTCCTATCTTTCCCATGGCTACTCATATATTTGCCATCTTCAGTGCTGGTGCGTCATTGATTCCATCACCCGTGACTGCAACGATATTGTTATGTCTTTTGAGCAAAGAAACGATTCTGAGTTTGTCTTCAGGTGAAGTCCTGCAAAATATCACCCACCTGTTTTCCAAATCTTTCAATAATTGGATATCACTTTGCTGCTTGATTTTATCTCACGTCACCATAAATGGTTCTTCATGATCCTTTTCCAATCAGATCTTTTTGGCGATAGCCATAGCGGTCAACGCCGAATCTCATGTAATCATAATCACCTTGATATGCGCTCTGGATGCAGCGATCATAGCATCAGGGACTTCTTCTCTTGGGGGATCGATAATACTTGCGATTCATAAGAATACTAATTCGCTTTCCACGCTTTCCATGGTATAATTGATCTCCGTGGTTCTCATGGGTTTGTATGCGATAGCAAGATTTCTCATCGCTTGGCCAGCCAATCCGTCAACAGTTTTCAGAATCTTATCTTTATCTTTCTTGGCTATTTTTCTGATAGTCTGCCCATCATAATACAAAGCACAATGGTCGAGGACATCCTTAGGCGATCATTTTATATATGCCATAGTTTCGCCGTCAACCTTACGGATGCTCGACATCATCTTTCTCACCGAATCAAATCCGAATTCATATACCTCGGGAAATTGTTCATTCACATTATCTACATCGTATCACATCTTCTTGGCAAGGACAATCAACGCCGCTTCGGTCGGATCACCAAGTGCATACCAGAGCGGATGTTCTGCATCAGGCGGATTGACTTTTGCGTGTGCATTGAGAAAACATCCGAGAAAAAATTGTTTCCGATCATGCATGAATTGCTGCGATGTTTGACCAGTCCCATCAAGTTGTATAGTTCAATTTGCCTCATATCCACTTCCCGTGGTTTCATATATCTTTCCTCCAATAAATATTTTTCTTACCGTCATCTCATTTTTGGTCAGTGTTCATGTCTTATCTGTACAGATGATATTTACACAGCCAAGAGTTTCAACGGATGCTAATTGTTTTACCAAAGCATTATTTTTCGCCAATCTTCATGATGCTAAACTCAATGCGATACTCACTTCTGCAGGCAATCCTTCAGGGATCATAGCCGCCGCAATACCCACAGCGAACATGAAAGCTTCCTCCACAGAAAAATGCAGGAACAATACTATGATGACCAAGACTGCACATACTATGATAGTTCCGATGATAACTTTTTTGGAGATATTCTGCATTTCATTTTGAAGGGTGGTGCTTTCTGGAATCGCTTCATGTGACAAGGAGGCTATTCTTCCGAGCTCGGTATTCATGCCTGTTGCAAATACCACACCGTATCCGCTTCCCGTAGCCACCGTTGTTCACATGTATATCAGATTATGTCTTTCACCGACATCTACATCTCACTTGATTTCATGAATATATTTATTTACAGGGCTTGATTCTCCTGTTAGAGAAAAATCATTCGTCTGGAGATTCATTTCTTGGATGATCCTGAGATCTGCTGGTATGCTATCTCATTCATCTACAAACACTATATCACCAGGAACAAGTTCAGATGCTTTCACTTCGATGAGTTTTCCGTCTCTTTTTACTTTGGCGACAGGGTACAGCATCTTTTTGAGTGACTGCATGATCCTTTCTGCTTTCGCTTCCTGAAAATATCCTATACACACATTCACCAATAAAAGGATTGCCATGATGGTCGCTCCTCTATAATCCTGCAGATATATCGATATCACGACAGCGATGATCAACAGGACAATCAATGCGTCTTTGAATTGTTTCAAAAATTTTTTCAAGGATGATTCGTGATAAAGTTCCGTAAGAATATTTTTTCCGTAAATATTTTCTCTTGTGGGTATATCTTCTTTTTTGAGACCGTCAAAAGATGTCTGGAGCGCAGACAATACTTCTTCGGGAGATAATTTGTAATATTGCTCTTTTATTCCTTCCATACAAATTCATGAAGATAAAAGATAGTTTAATTATACTCTGAATGAATCTTTTTGTCAAATATATGGTTTTTGTTATGCTCTTGAAAAAACTATTACGTCTTTTCGATTGAAAGTTCTAGACAAAAAACTACCATAGGTAGGATTTTTTTACTCCTTATATATAGTAGCATGAAAAAAATTGCTTTAATGGGGATAATGGCTGGAGTATTTTTTGCATGATGCGCTCAACAAACTCAACCGAAAAATCTAGATACATTCGCTCAATGTTTGACAGCCAAATGAGTGATCATGTATGGGAGTGCTACTTGTGGACATTGTCTAAATCAAAAGTCTCTTTTCGGCGAGAGCTTTCAATATGTCACCTATGTGGAATGTACAAAAGAACCTCAGCGCTGCAGTAATCTCCAGGGAGTGCCGACTCGGGAAATTTCAAGTTGAGTGTATTTGGAAGGAGAACAATCATTGTCAACATTGGCAAGCAAGACGAATTGTACGCTTCCATAATATTTATATTTCTGTTATATAATGAATCAAGAATGAATCAAAGCTAAAGTTATCAATCGCCAAATGCTGACAGAAAATGTCATAGAACTTACTATTGAAACCTATCATGAGGTAAAAGTGATTCCCTGACAATGGGCGTTGTTTTTGTTTGAAGACGAACAATGACCTTTTGAGAGAATATATTCTATCGTCGATCAAGACACCGATAATGAAAAAACTATGTTGATTTTTGTCATTAAGCTTTCAGAAAATGGAAGAGGTGGCGCAATGATCAGAAAAATTCATATAGGAAGTGAAGTGACCATCAAGGGTATATTTGGCAATTTCATCCTCCAAAATACACAATCATCTAAAGTGTTCATTTGAACAGGAGTAGGCATAGTTCCTGTACTTAATATGGCAAAATATTGCACGACCGAGAAACAATTATTTTTTTCTGTATCTACCAAAAAAGATCTTTTCTATGAAGACAGAATAAAAAAAATTCACGGTTTACTATATGAAATACATCTTTCTAAAGAATCTATCCCTACTGGAGAAACAGGCAAGTATGAATATATATCATGAAGAATAGATCTCACCAAAAAATATTTTGATCCTGATAGCGAATTTTATGTTTGCGGTAAACCTGAAGTAGCTAATGATATTATCGAAAAACTTACTTTTCTGGGATTCAAAAAAATTTACACGGAAAAATTCTAAAAACCGCTTGATTTTATTGGAAATATCTATATATACATCCCACGAAGTTTTTTTTGTTGTTGTTTAAATTACGGATATGCGGATATGATGTAATTGGTGTAGCATAGCAGACTTCAGCTCTGTTCGTACGGGTTCGAGTCCCGTTATCCGCTACTTATTTCTTCAACAAAAAACATGGCAAGACAAATCATTATCGGATTAGCTATTGCTTGATTAGGTTGATCTATCGTCTATTTTTCTTCTTATCTAGCGGAAATGTTTGGAACAATCGCTTGGTTTGAAAAAAATTTATGAGGAACAAGAAATGGTTTGGTTATCTTTGGGTTTGGTATTATGATTATCTGATTCTTGATATTGTTTGGTGTGATACCTACAAATTCACCTGCACAGAATCTTGGATGATTTACTACTACGCCATCAATTCAATAAATTAAAATTCAGCTCGTGTGTTTTAGGGGAGATGGCAGAGTGGTCAATTGCATCAGACTGTAAATCTGACGCCTCACGGCTACGTAGGTTCAAATCCTACTCTCCCCAAATTGCTTTATTCCCACTGTTATGGAACAGGGATTTGTATATATACTTTCAATGAATAATTGAAAATATTATACATGAAGCACTACTGATTTAGAAAGAAGAATTACTCAACATCAAAACGGTTTGGTAAAATCTACTAAATTATTTATTCCCATTTGACTATTATACTCTAGGAAGTATGATACAATAAAAGAAGCAAGACAAAAGGAATATTTGTTAAAAAAACAAAAAGACAGAAAACAAATCGAAAGATTTATGCAATGACTATAAGCAATATTGGGAGTGGTCAATTGCACCCGCGGTAAAAACCGGGGCGCCTCACGGCTACGTAGGTTCAAATCCTACTCTCCCCAAATTATTATTGCCCATTTATGGGTCCTTAGCTCATTTGGCTAGAGCGGGCACGGTTTTACCGGCCAGGTGAGGGATCTAGAAAAAATCAAAACAAAAAAATAATGCTCATATTTATTATGGGCCCTTAGCTCATTTGGCTAGAGCGCCTCGCTTGCACCGAGGAGGTGAGGGGTTCGACTCCCCTAGGGTCCAAATTAATTAATAGTTAACAACTAAAAACTAACAAAGAAGGATTTTTGAAAATATAAAAAAACACCGACATTATTAATTATTAATTAATCCATGCTCCCATAGTTCAATGGATAGAACACCAGCCTTCTAAGCTGAGAATGTAGGTTCGATTCCTACTGGGGGTAAATTATAATTACGAAATAGAAACAGTAATTCTCAATAAAACCCTGCTCTCGTCGTCTAGTGGTTTAGGACATCACCCTCTCACGGTGGAGATCGCGGGTTCGAGTCCCGCCGGGAGCGAATATCATTACTATTCTTACTTGTTTCTTTAAATCTGGTTTAGGACAGTTTTTATCTTTATATTAGTATATGGATACAAGACCAAGTAATACCTTTAATAAAAATAGAGTATTTATGGTATATCTTAATGAACAGATTAAGGCACCAACTATTGTTATGGTAGATGAAACATGAACCAACTTATGAACCTTTCCAAGAAAAAGAGCGCTCGAAATCGCAGAAGAACAAGGCAAGGATTTAGTACAAATAAGATACGATCAAGAAACTATGACATCGACAGTTAAGCTGGTAGATTATGGAAAATATATGTATCAAAAATCAAAAGACGATAAAGAAAAAAGGAAAACACAAAAACCAACCGTTCTCAAAGAAATAAAAATCAATTATGCTATCGGAGAAAACGATCTTCAAATGAAAATAAAAAAAGCGATCGAGTTTTTGAAAGAAAGATATAATGTGAAATTTTTCATTAAGCTGAAGGGGAGAGAAAAAATTTATGCTAACAAAGCTATCGAAAAACTCGTTAAAATAAAAGGCGACTTGGCAGATTATGGGAAATCTCAATTTGAAACCCCAAAACAGGAAGCGCAGGGATATAGTATCATTTTATTCAGTAAATAATATTATGGGAAAAGGATTAAAAACTCATTCATGAGCAAAAAAAAGATTTAAAATTACTTCAACTTGAAAGGTTTTATTCAAGAAAGCGTGTAACAACCATTTATTGACCAACAAAGGGGATAACAACAAAAGCGATGGATATGGCGTATCATTATCCAAAACATACGTAAAAAAAGTAAAAACTTTATTTCCTTATAACCAATAGTTCAGATGGTAAGAGTAACAAACGGGCTTCAAAGACAAAGAAGACACAAAAAATTTATTAAACTTGCAAAAGGGTTTAGACTTGGAAGAAGCAAAGTATACAAGCAAGTAAGATTGGCATTGGTAAAACAATGACAACATGCTTATAAAAGCAGAAAAGAAAAAAAGAGAGACTTTAGAAGACTTCGAATAGAAAGATTGTCTGCTGCAGTCAAAGAGAAAGGCAATAAATACAGTACCTTCATCGGAAGCATGACCAAAAAAAATATTATCCTCGATAGGAAAGTGCTTTCCAATATCGCTGTTGCATTTCCTCAAGTATTTGACAAGATCTATGCAGAAGTAGTAAAATAAAACAACCACTACGGTTGTTTTTTCTGCCCGGATGGCGGAATTGGTAGACGCACAGGACTTAAAATCCTGCGATAGAAATATCGTGCCGGTTCGATTCCGGCTCCGGGCAAAAACTTTAGACGTCGAAATGAATGTCGAGTAAGACGTAATGAAAAAAACGTAAAAAAGTCTTGCATTTTGATGGAATAATTATATATTCACACGGCTAAAAACTTTTTTTTATTTATCAATTTTTTATTCATGGGATTTACCATACGAAGAACATGAGATCTCAATACCAATGAAAGGATGATTTCTTTCTACAAAAAAGAACTCTGGGCATCTCATATTTTAGATAAAGCAAAAAAACAAAAACATTATAACACTAAACGATATAGAAAATTTGTTTCGTTCAAATTTCCTAGCGCAAAAAGATATAAAAGGATCAAAGCTATTGTTTCTCATGCCTATAGGACAAATAAGAAAAAATATAATACACTTGCTCAATTAGGCAAGATCGTATAAACCTTGCATTCTAAATTTTAAATTCTAAATTCTAAATTAATAATGTATGCTGTTGTAGAACTCAAAGGACATCAATATATACTACAAGAAGGAAACACCATTACTGTTGATAGTATAGATTTAGATGAATGAGCAAAAATGACTATTGATAAGGTGCTTTTGGCATTTGATGAAAAAGGTGAAAAGGTTGTTGTTGGCACTCCATATATCACCAAAGCAAAAGTTGAATGCGTGGTGACAACCCATCAGAAAGGAGAAAAAATGAGAATCATCAAATTCAAAAGAAAAAATAGATATCAAAGAACGATTGGGTTTAGAGCGCATCAATCGCTTTTAAACATTAAAAAAATCGATATTAATGGGTAAAGAATGAGTTTTGGAACGAGATGGAGAAGTTCTCGAAGTTTTGCCTGCATGATTTTTTAAGGTAAAACTCAAAGATGTAGACACTCTTGTTCGTTGTAAAAAGTCATGAAGAATGAGTCAATCGAACATCTCGATCATTACATGAGATCGAGTAAAATTGGAAATCAATCAGTATGATATGAGTCAGTGACGTATTGTATTTAGATATAATGATTATAAAGTATGACATATAAATACCCCAACGATAAATAGTCATCCATGAACACACTATGTTAAAAAATAATTTATTTACTATGTAATTGCTATAAGATGAAAATTAAGTCCTCTCTTCACAAAAGATGTATGTATTGCCAAATAGTAAAGAGAAAAGGAATACTCTATGTTGTTTGCAAAAAAAATCCTAGACATAAAGTTAGGCAAGGATAATTTTATTTATTGTTTTTAATACGCATGTTTAGACTATCATGACACGTTTTACCAGAAAATAAATCCATCTGGATTGGACTTACTTCCGTATATGGCATTGGGCTCAAGAGATCCAAAACTATTCTTGCTCATGCAAAGATCAATTATCTCAAAAAGGTAAAAGATATCACAGAAGATGAACAAAAAAAAATCATTGAACAGATTCAAAAATATATTCTCGAAAATGATCTCAAAAGAGAAGTGGCATTTGCTATCAAGAGACTTAAAGAAATCAAATGTTATAGAGGAATGAGACACAACCTTGGATTACCAGTGAGATGACAGGTGACAAGAAAAAACGCTAAAACAGCAAAAAAACTGCTTGGAAGATCAAAAGTAAGACCAGTACTTAAGAAATAGACTATTAG
>JBAZRN010000027.1:0-14813 GCA_041663325.1 Candidatus Absconditabacterales bacterium
ATATGTAGTTTGTCCCATTGCCGTAGAAATATTTCAAATAGCCGTTGTTCACCATCCTATTGCTATAGACCAATCTCAGCTAGCTGTTGTTCACCATCCCATTGCGGTAGCATAAGCTCAACTTGCACTTACTCCATCTCATTTAGAGATGAATCAATTCGTTACAATATCTCATCCGGTATAAGTGATTCCTGTATATATTCCATTTGCTATTGCTGACCAGTACTGAGAAGTAATATATCATGATGGATTAGAAGCTAAGTAATAATTTCATGAAACAGCGGACCATACAGGATCTGATTCTGCTCCTCATAGACATGATCAGGTTATCAAGGTACCATTTGCATCAGTACCTAGGCAAGAAATACTAGGGATGCGAGGAAAACTTACTGCACCGTTATTTCGGACAGTCATGGCATTGGCTTCATAACCAGCACCCGTTCCCATTCAGATTTCGAATAAACTATTGGAAAATCATATATTGAATGTTCCTATAGCCAGTGAGTATAGCGCATTAGTTTTTGTTCGATATCACATCGTTGTTGAATAATCTCAACTAGCAGTTGTATGATATCACATTGATGTTGAATAATCTCAACTAGCAGTTGTATAATATCACATTGATGTAGCCTTAGCTCAACCAGCTATTGTTCGACCTCCCATTGCTGTAGAAGTATCTCAATTCGCTATTGTTCAAGCTCCTATAGCAGTAGAAGCGCCTCAATTTGCTGTTGTTGAAGCCCCCATTGCTAGAGAAGAAGGTCAATTAGCTGTTGTCGTATTTCCAATGGCAACAGAATTATATTCAGAAGCCGTCGCTCAATATCCTATCGCTGTAGCATACTCTCCATTAGCACTTACTCAAACTCATTTAGAGATAAATCCGGTTGTTACTATATCTCATCATGTATAAGTTATCCCTGTATATATTCCGTTTGCTATCGCAGTCCAGTAGCCAGTTCATCATACGCTGCCACTGCATATTCAAGCAATCAACGTTCCATTTGCATCTGTACCTAAACAGCCAATATTTGTATAAAAAGGGAAACTCACTGCACCGCTATCTCGGACAGTCATTGCGTTTCAAGAATTAGTTGTATTGTTGATACCCATTCATATTTCAAATAAGCTGGTAGAATATCAGATATTGTATTTTCCTATAGCGAGAGAATATAGCGCATTAGCTGTTGTTCGATATCCCATCGATGTAGAATAATTTCAATTAGCAATTGTTTGTGCCCCCATTGCTGTAGAATTATTTCAATTAGCAGTTGTCCCATTTCCCATTGCTGTAGCAGAATTTCAATTAGTTTTTGTTCGTCATCCCATTGCTGTAGAAGATTCTCAACTACTGATTGTTGAATCTCCCATCGCTGTAGAATAAAGTCCCTTGGCTGCTGTTCCATTTCCCATTGCAGTAGCATACTCTCCACTAGCACTTACTCAAACTCATTTTGCAATAAATCAATTGGTTACAATATCTCATCATGTGTACGTTATTCCTGTATAGGTTCCATTTGCTATTGCTGACCAATACTGAGAAGTAATATATCATGATGGATTGGAAGCTAAGTAATAATTTCCACTAACACTTGTCCATACAGGATCTGTTTCCGCAGTTAGATATCCAGCTAATGCTCAACCAGTAATATATCATAATGGATTATTTGTATAATAAACTCCGCTATTAGCCATAAAAATAGGATCTGATTCTGCCGCCAAACATGTTCCTGCAATCAACGTTCCACTTCCATTAGTTCATAAACAATCCATATTTGGCAAGAGAGGAAAACTTACTGCACCATTAGTTCGAACGGTCATAGCATTAGCTTCAGAACCGGAACCGGTTCCTACTCATATTTCAAATATGCTCGTAGAATATCAGATATTATATTTCCCCAAAACAGTAGAATAAGCTCCAACAGCAGTTGTTCGACCTCCTAAGGCAGTAGAAGTATATCAAACAGCTGTTGTTCAATATCCCATTGCGGTAGAATTTCCTCAACTAGCAGTAGTTTGTTGTCCCATAGCAGTTGAATCACCTCAGTTTGCAACTGTGGTTTCTCCCATGGCAGTAGAATTGATTCCATTGGCTCTTGTATTATTTCCCATAGCAGTTGAGGATCGTCATGTAGCTTGTGAATTTTCTCCCATTGCTGTAGAATTACTTCAGCCAGCCATTGTATAATATCCCATTGCGGTGGCATAAGCTCAACTAGCAATCACTCATTCCCCTCTAGCAATAAATCATGATGAAGTAATATTTCCTGCAATTTGTAATTTATTATCAGTCGGAGTATCCATTCCTATCCCGATATTTCATCCAATATTAAATATGTTGGTATCTGTAGTTGTCCACGAAGATCAATTCCAAAATGGCGTCGCTCATAAAATTCATGCTTGTAAAAATCAGGTATCACCTTTTGGTCATTGAGGTCAAGTATCTCATGTATCTCACTTTGCTCCAGTTGCTCAATCAATTCCTGCTGGTCATTGCGGTCAGACATCTCAAGTGTCTCATTTCGCTCCCGTAGATCACGTATTTCCTTGTATTCCTTGCGGTCACATATCTCATGTATCTCACTTTGCTCCAGTTGCTCAATCAATTCCTGCTAGTCATTGCGGTCAAACTGCTCACGTATCTCATTTGGCTCCGGTTGCTCCTGTTGCTCATTGTGGTCAGATAAGCAAACTTGAATCGTTTCGATAGACAAATCAACTCGCATCTATGACTAATATGGATGTTAACGATCAACTATATGACACATCTCTTATTCTCAAATTTCCATTTATATCCAATGTCGCAGTTGGCAATATGGTCGCTATTCCTATATTAAATCATGTATTAAAAATATTTGTATCGGTGGTTATCCAAGTACTTCCATCCCAAAATGGCGTCGCTCCTGTTATTCACGCTTGTAAAAATCAGGTATTACCGGCTGGTCATTGTGGTCAAGCAGCTCACGTAGCTCAGTCAGCTCATGTGGCTCAACCTGATGGTCATTGCGGTCAAACTGCTCACGTATCTCATTTGGCTCCGGTTGCTCCTGTTGCTCATTGTGGTCAAATATCTCACGTAGCACCAGTCGCTCAGGTGTTTCCTTGAATTCCTTGAGGTCAGATAAGGTCGACAAAAGCTCCTCGTCATCACGAAGGAGATTCAAATCTAAGGAAAGTTCATGATCGTTCATGATCTGGTGTCGCTCAAGTATTTCCTTGTATTCATTGCGGTCAAGTTGCTCACGTAGCTCAGTCAGCTCATGTGGCTCAACCTGCCGGTCATTGCGGTCAAACTGCTCACGTATCTCATTTGGCTCCAGTTGCTCAAGTATTTCCTTGAACGCCCTGAGGTCAGACAAGATCAACAAAAGCTCCTCGTCATCCCAAAGGAGATTCAAATCTGAGTGAAGTTCATAATCGTTCATGATTTGGTATTGCTCCTGTTGCTCATGTATTTCCTTGAATTCCTTGAATTCCCTGATCTCAGGTAGCTCAATCAATTCCATTTGTTCAAGTAGCTCCAGTCGCTCACGTATTTCCTTGTATTCCTTGAATTCACTGATCTCATGTATCACCTTTAGCTCAAGCAACTCATTGGATACCCTGATCTCATGTATCACCTTTAGCTCAAGCGACTCATTGGACGCCTTGAATTCATTGGATACCTTGGAGTCACTGAATACCTTGAGGTCAAGTTGCTCAGGTTGGTCAGCTAAGAGCGAATCCACTAATCAAATTATAAATAGCTCCGCTTGTTGATCTTATTATTTTCCCATTGCTATTAGTTCCAAGGACAACAGCGCTTGTTAGGTTAGTGATGGTAATTCCACCTCATGTAGTCCCATCCAAGATGATTCCTGTAATTGCAGAAGCACCGTTGCCTCCATTATTTGTAAGGAAAATCTGTTGGATATATTGGATAGTATTTGGCACAATAGGCACTATTTCAAATGCCCTTGCTATAAAGAATATGCAAGACATTCATAGAAAAAAGAGCGCAGCTCATTTGATGAAGCTCATACCACCTTTCTTTGACGGAAAATTTTCGTTTGTGAAGGACATGATATTGAAATGATAAATGATAAATGATAGATTATAAATTAGGCTTTAGGCTTTTAGCTTTCTGCTTTCTGCTAATTCAAGTATAGTCCCAAAACGAGAAAACACAAAAAATCTGACCCCAAAAGGTTAGATTAACTTGTCTGTTTATTATTTTATGATATAATAACCTTTAGTGAAAAGTGAATAACTAAAAACTAAAAACGTAAGTATTCTTTTTAATAACCTTTTTTCTCTTTTGACGTTTTTATGGTAGCTACTAACATTTTCAAAATTTCTTCTCATTTATCATGTAATAATCTATATTGTGATTCGTTAATATATCATGTATCTTTTAACAAATCTAATCGATACAAAGTTTCATTAATTTCTTTTAGTGCAATACTCATTTTATTTATAAAATCTGCTTTTGATTGTCCAAACTCTGCCTCACGAATCATCGCTCAAACACTTGTTCATGATCTTATTAATTGTTTACTTATAATAAACTCTTGTTTTTCTTTAGAAAGGTGTTGATAGATTTTTACTATATCGATACTAAATAAATAACTCTTTGTCTTTAATATACTTTCAGTCATTTTTTTATCAATAAATAAAATTCCATTATTTTTCACTATTCACTATTCACTTTTCACTAAATAAAGATGTCTCTCGGTTTAGCGCCGTCTTGCGGACCGATAATGCCTTTTTCTTCGAGAATATCCATGATCCTTGCGGCGCGAGCAAATCCCACTCCGAGCTTTCTTTGCAGCAATGTCGCCGAAGCTTTTCTTGTTTGTGAGATTACTTGGATAGCTCTTTCTACTAGTTCATCATCGTTGTCTCCGTTGTTACTACCGAATAACTGTTGTCCAGCTTCAAGTTTATTTTCGAGCAAGCTCACTATTTCTTGATTGTAAATATCTTCTTCGGTGAGTCATCACATGTATTTATTTTTGAGCGTCATCACCACTTTTTCTATCTCCTCTGTTGAAATAAATGGCGCTTGTATCCTTGTCGGTGATTTCGTCGATGGATCCATATAGAGCATATCTCATTTTCCGAGCAAAGTCTCTGCTCACTTTCTTCCGAGAATAGTTCTGCTATCTATTTCTGAGACGGTGCCGAATGCGATCCTTGTCGGAATATTCGCTTTGATAAGTCAGGTAATGACGTCGACTGACGGTCTTTGTGTCGCGATGATGAGGTGAATCCCTACGGCACGCGCTTTTGCTGAAATATGGGTAATGCAGTTTTCAACGTCTCTCTTGGCTTTGGACAACATCATGGATGCAAGCTCATCGATAACGAATATAATACGAAACATTTTTTCTCAACTAATTTTCTGATTATATTCATCGATATTTTTTACTCTATTTTCTTTGAGGACGCCGTATCTTCTTTCCATTTCCTGTTCAGTCCATTTAAGTAATTTCAACGCTTTTTCCGGCTCGAAGACTATCGGTGCAAGCAAGTAAGGAAGTCCTGCGTAGAGTTCCAATTCTACCTGCTTCGGATCAACCATAAGAAATTTGAGTTCAGAAGGTGTATTTTGATACATGAGTGATAAAATGAAATCATTTACTCAGACAGATTTTCCCGAACCAGTTGCTCCCGCAACGAGTAAATGCGGCATAGATTCCAGGGTTTTGATGATGACCGTTCCGTCGATCGCCTTTCCAAGGGCGAGATTGTTGTCTGATTTTTTCATATCATTGGCAAATTCCGGAGCGCTTAATATGTCGGCGAGACGCACCATAAGCGGCTTGGGATTTGGCAACTGGATACCCACACAATCGGTGCCAGGAATAGGCGCGACGATTCTCACGGACTTGGATTTGAGCGACAACGAAATATCGTTGGATAATCATTCAATAGTAGAAAGTCTGATTCCCTCATCAGGTTTAATCCTGATTTGTACGATGGAAGGCCCGATATCGAATCACTCGATCATGATCGGAACATTGAATTCCATCAATTTATTTTGCAACGCTTTGGCTTTTTCCATAAGAAATGTTTCGTCAATAGTGACCGTCTGATCAGCATTGGTTTGGAGAATGGTATGATTGAACGTAGGTTTCTCTCCAGAAAAATTAATGGTTGGTCTTATCTTTCTTTCCTTGATGATTTCTTTTTCTTGGATTTTGCGTTGGAGTTTATCTTTGATCAATGATTTGATGAGTGAGCGAGAAACAGGCTGTCAGAATTCAGGTTTTTCTTCTTCCTCTTCATCATCGTCTGCATATTTTGCATCTTTTGATTTTGAGCTTGAAGCTTTTGGCTTGGTCTCTGTCTTTAGGCTGATACTTGGAAATGAAAAATTGAATGAATAAAAAACCCATACGATTGCAAGGATCAGTAAGATAATAATAAATGATTTGGTCGCTATAGCTTTTCCGCCAAACATTATTTGCAATACTGCGATTACTGGCCAGGAAATATATCCTCAGAATTTTTCGTATTTCGTTACATCTCAGTCAACAATTGGAAAATTTATCACTGCAGAGATGATAATCATCATCACCATAAATTGCCTGATAAGTAATTTCATCAGATATCCTTTGGCCATAATGAGTATCCCCACAAGAAAACACAAAGCGAAAAATACGTAAAGTCATACTTCTCCAAATGCTATACTTGCGTAGGTTTTGAGGAACATAAGCACGGGAGATCCTTCTGCAAAATAGAGCGAAAAGAAAAACAGCGATCACAAAATTGTGAGACTAATGCCGAGTCTAAACTTATTCACTATGATATTTTTCTTTCTTCTTCTAGACATGAAACTATGAAACGATAAAATGACGCATGTTACATGATTCATGATACATGAACTATATGATTATATTGCTAAATAGTTCTTGAATCTTGCATCTAGTATCTATTTATTATAGTTTACATCTAGTTTTTCAATCTAAAATCCTTCTCCGAAAAGAATTATTTACCTAATGTTTATACTATCTATTGACATTTATATTGTAATCCATATATTTATATGTACTTTATTCCTCATATACTACATAATGAGACAACTTAAAATGGCCCAAATTTATACCAATCGTGATCATTATTCTCTGAGTAAATATCTTCAGGAAATAGGCAAAATACCTATGATTACTCCTGATGAAGAAGTTGATTTAACTCAAAAAATTAAATTAGGAGACCTACAAGCTTTGGAGAAATTAACCAAAGCCAATTTGAGATTTGTCGTTTCTGTCGCTAAACAATATCAAAATCAATGATTATTTCTCCCCGATCTCATCAATGAATGAAATCTCGGACTTATCAAAGCAGCAAAAAGATTTGATGAAACCAGAGGATTTAAATTCATCTCCTATGCGGTTTGGCGAATAAGACAAAGCATTTTACAGGCGCTTGCTGAGCAGAGTAGAATAGTGAGATTACCACTCAATATAACGACACATCTCAGTAGAATATCTACAGTTGATAGAGAATTAGAGCAAGAATATAATAGAGCGGCTACTTCTGATGAAATTGCAGAAGCTTTGGATGAAGAGAGGGAGACCATAGAAAAAATGAGAATATATGCTTTAAAAAGCAGTTCCTTGGATAAACCTATCGTCTCCGATGATCCTAATGAGTGAACCTATATGGATTTGATAGGCACTGAAGAAGATGAATCTACTGATCACTGACTTTCTATAGAATCATTGAAACAGGAGATAACAAGAGCTCTTTCTGTTATACTTAAGCAAAGAGAACGTGATATTATAAAATATTATTATTGAATTGGAGAAATACATGGAATTCCCGTAGACGAAAATGGGATCACTTTGGAAGAAATAGGTAGAAAATTGGGTCTTACCAGAGAAAGAGTCAGACAAATCAAAGAAAAAGCGATTAAAGATTTGAAAAAATCCAATAGAGCTAAATATCTCAAACAATTTCTTTGATAAAAATCAATTTCATTTTTTGTTGAAAGTAAAAGGAGTTTATATACTATAAGGCTCCTTTATTTTTTTGCTGAAAAAAATAATGCAGTGTAATCAATGTGCTAGAAAAAACAGCTCCCTGTCCTTGCACCTATAAAGATTGCGACAAACATGGAAAATGCTGCGAATGTATTGCCTATCATCGCAAGAATAAAGAATTGCCTGCATGTTACTTTACCGCAAAAGAAGAGAAAACTTACGATAGAAGTATAAAATATTATAATACATGTCATAAATAATTTATCATTGTAGCATAAAAAATGGAACTCAAAGACATAAGTCAGAAACGACAATGAAAATGGAAAGAGAGCGACCTCTATAGGGTTAAAGAAGATAGCACTAAACCAAAATTTTATATTCTGGATATGTTCCCGTATCCCTCAGGATCAGCGCTGCATGTGGGGCATCCAAAGTGATACATTGCTACCGATTGTCTTGCCAGAAAAAAGATGCTTGAAGGATTCAATGTCTTGCATCCTATGGGATTTGATACTTTCGGACTTGGGACAGAACAATATGCTATCGAACACAAAATGAAACCACAAGATGTTTCGAAGCAAAATATCGCAAAATTTATTCAACAATTAGAAAATTTTTGAACTACTTACGATCGAAGCAGAGTTGTAAATACCGCTGACCCGAAATATTTTAAACGGACACAGCGAATATTTTTGCAGATGTACAATCATTATTATGATGAGAAACTACAAAAAGCAATGCCTATCGCTTCGCTCAAGTCGAAAGTCGAAAGTTGAAAGTCGAAAGTTCCGGAATGATTAACTGCAGAACAATTTATTAATTCACAACGTCTTGCGTATGTTGACTATAAGCCGATTAATCGATGCCCGTCTTGCATGACATGATTAGCTAATGAAGATCTTGATGATGGAAAATGTGAAAGATGCGGAAGTCAGGTTGAACAGAAACCGATGAAGCAACGAGTATTGAGAATTACGAAATATGCTGAAAGATTATTGGAAGGATTGAATGATTTGCAGCGAGATGAGTCTATGAAAGATCTAGAAAGAAATTGGATAGGGAAAAGTGAAGGGACGGAGTTTAAGATGAAAATAGATATAGATAGTTACCCCACCCTTAATCCCTCCCCATTACATGGAGAGGGAACTAGACTGCCAAAAGTATATACCGTTGGTAAAAATAAATTACCGTCCTGAAATACTATGATATTTTTAGCAAGAAAATTAAGACAAAAACAAACTGTGCCTGAATTATTATTACGGGAGATATTGAGAAACAAACAAGTGAATAATCTTAAATTTAGAAGACAACATCCGTTAGGAAATTATATTGCAGATTTTTATTGTCCAGAAAAAAACTTAGTTATAGAATTGGATGGTAGTATTCACAATAAAGCAGAACAAAAAAAACATGATCAAGAAAGAGATGCTATCATGAAACAACATAACATTACTGTTATTAGATTTACTAATGACGATATATTTGAAAAGATAGAAGAAGTGATACAAACTATCATAGATATTTCTAATCAGTCTCCCCTCTCTACGGAGTGGAGAGGGGTCGGGGGTGAGGTAACTAACCCTCTGGAATTTGACGTATATACAACCCGCATAGATACAGTATTCTGAATGTCATTCGTCGCCATCGCACCAGAGCATCCGCTTTTGAAAACAATTGAAAATTGAAAATTAAAAATTGAAAATTGGAACGAGATTCATGAATATCAAGAACAAGCGAAACACAAGACGCAGCTTGAAAGGACAGAACTACAAAAAGAGAAGACGGGCGTTAGAATCGAGTGACTGTATGCAATCAATCCATTTAATAATGAAAAAGTTCCTATTTTTGTCGCTGATTATGTTTTGGCGAATTATGGGACGGGAGTCGTGATGGCAGTACCTGCACATGATGAAAGAGATTTTGAATTCGCAAAGAAATATAAATTGCCGATCACACAAAGCATCATGCCGGATAGTTTTGATGCAAAAAACCCGCCAAGAAAAGATAAAAAATATACGGAAAGAAATACAGTGCATGTTATCCTTCGTAATCCAAAAGATAAAACAGTTCTCATACATTTTCTTAAGGGTGAACATCGAGGAAACTTATCACCAAAGAATTTCATTATAGGTGGAATCGAAGATGGTGAGTCAGATTTGGAAGCAGCTATCAGAGAAGTGAAAGAAGAAACAGGATATACCAATATCAAATTTATTGAAAAAATCCCTTTTGAAATTCAAGCGAATTTTTTTGCCGCACATAAAGATGTGAATAGAAAAATCCATGTGAATACTCTCGTATTCGATCTCGTCTGAGATGAACGTGTTGAAATAACTGAAGACGAACACTTTACCAAAGACTCACATGAAATACATTGGCTCCCTTATGATAAAGTAGCTGAAACTATAAATATCGTCGACGATGAAATGGCTTGGAAATATTTTTATAAAGGTGGTTTTGCTTACACCGAAAAATGAATACTCATCAACTCATGAGAATTCAACTGACTCATAAGCGATGAAGCGATTATAAAGATGCAGTCACGATTAGCAGAAAAGTGAATAGGCTGAAAAAAGGTAAATTATAAAATGCAGGATCGGGTATTTTCTCGTCAAAGATATCGAGGTGAACCGTTTCCCATCCTTCGGACAAATGAATGATGAATGATGAATGATGAATGATGAAAAAAAATAATTCCACTTGATGAAAATGATCTACCGTTGTTGTTACCTGATGTAGAAAACTACGAGCCAACAGGAACTGAAGAATGACCACTCGCGAACATTACGGATTGGGTGAATGTAACATTGAAAGATGGTACGAAAGCAAAACGTGAAACGAACACAATGCCGTGACGAGCAGGAAGTTCACGATATTGGCTCAGATATATGGATGTGAATAATGATAAAGCATTGGTTGGAAAGGATAAAGAAAAATACCGAGGCAATGTAGATGTCTATGTCGGAGGCGCAGAACACATCACTAGACATATGATCTATGGAAGATTTTGGCAAAAATTTCTCTACGATATTGGCAGCATCACACATCAAGAACCGTTCCAAGAATATCATTCTGTGGGGCTTATCATGTGAGAAGATGGAAGAAAGATGTCCAAGAGACGAGGCAATGTAGTCAACCCTGATGACATCATCAATGAATTTTGAGCTGACGTTTTGAGAGCTTATGAGATGTTTATGTGACCATTTGATCAGTCGATTGCATGGAGCACGAATGGTATCAAATGAGTAAAGAAATTTTTGGATAAAATTATTGCACTAAAAGATAAAATATTAGATTGAAGCTTGAAGCCATCCTCGGCTGGTAAACTTGAAGCTTGAAGCCCATGAATAACGAATGAAAATGTGAATAAAGAAACCCTTACAATAGTAAACCAAACAATAAAGAAAGTCTGAGAAGATATCGACGCGTTCAGATTCAATACGGGGGTTTCACAGCTCATGATCTTGGTAAACCATTTGACTGAATGTAAGAATATCAGTAGGAAAACGTTTGAAGATTTGGTGATTTTGGTATCGCCTTTTGCTCCACATTTAGCGGAAGAATTATGGGAACAATTGGGTAATGAATATTCAGTATTCACGAAAGCGAAATGGCCTAAATACGATGAAAAATATCTTGTAGCTGATACCGTGACCATTGCCGTACAAGTGAATGGCAAAGTCAGAGGTACCGTAATCATCAGTAAAGAAGCCGAAGAAAGTGAAGTCATGCAGCTCGTAAAAGCTGATGAAAAAATAGCTCAACGAATTGTTGGTAAACCGAAAAAAGTGGTTTATGTGAAAGGAAAGATTTTAAATATTGTAATTTAGTATGCGATTAGTCTACTCACTTATTGTAGCTGTTACCCGAGGGGTGAATTATGCTCTCTTGGATAAGCTTTTGATAAATATGCCGATCATAATCCTGTGTTTATGATGTTCTCTCTTGAATTCATTGTTTTTTGGAATCATCTTTTTTCTGGGAAAATATAATCTCAATTTCAAAAAATATTTTCAGGACACTCATACCATTCGGTTATTTATTTTAGTAACTGTCTTGTTCTTGATCGGAAACGCATTGATTCTTGTAGCTATAAAAAATAAGAACGCAACCGTAGCGTCATTGATTGAGATATCATATCCGATCTTCGTAGTAATATTCAGTTATCTTTTATTCAAAAATACTAATCTCAACACAGGAACTATATTTTGAGGACTATTGATTATCGCTTGAGTAATTTTGGTATATCTCGCTAATAAATAATTTATTTTTTTATTTTGCATCATGGAAACGAGCCAAATGATTTCAGATGAAAACAAAAACAAAGGAAACGCTAGCCGTTCCACCAAGTCATTGGCTAATGTTTTGACCGATCAAGATGAAAAAAATAAACGAAAAGCAAAGCATTTTCTTCAGTTATATCCAGAACTTAATACGGACGAAAACAGAGCTATGATTGATAATGTCAAATCTCTTCCTGAAGGAATTCAGATAGGTTCCATCGTACGAGATAGAAACATCATGAAGCCAAAAATCACAGAAAATGTAGGAAAAAAATATGCAGCCACCTATGATGGCGAAACTGAAGAACAAGTGCACATTATCTACAATGAAGAAAAAAATATTCATCAATTTTCCCGGTGGGAAGCAAATAATCACGCTAAAGAACAATGATTGGAATTACCGACAGATAGCGACATAGAAAAAAGTTTGAAAGCATTGCCCGGAAATTTCAGCAGAGAGAATCGGTATGTCTGAGGAAATATTTTGGCGCTTCTCTTGTGAGTGCCTACAACGTGATATGGAAAAGCTGATGGCGAACATGTAAGAGACAATCTTGGATATTTCTGGACATCAACTAAGTATGAAGGAGATAGCAAACTTGCTCGAGGATATATTTTTGATAAAGAAAAATGACTCCTTGATGGAGATGATAAGTTCGCTTGTCTCCCTGTAGTTACTGTCGCAAAGAGATTTTAATATTGTAATATGGTAATGATAAAAGGATGAAAATGAGTTGTTGTAATTACGTGATGATCAAGCGGAATAGGAGCTGGATTCGCCAGAGAGTTCGCAGAACAAGGATATGATTTATTGCTCGTGGCTAAAGACAAAAACCAGATGACTACATTTGTAAAATATCTGAAAGTGTTGTTTCCGGTAAGGATTACTACGATGCTTTTGGATTTGTCCAAAAAAAATGAGCTGAAACAACTCGAAGCCGAAATAGCGAAAATCAGTGATCTGGAAATTTTGATTAACTGCGCTGGATATGGTATCAACAAGGATTTCCTCGCTGAAAATATTGAAAAACGGGAAGATATGGTGACGGTACATGACGTAGCTGCCATGAGATTATCGTATCAGGCGTTGAAAATAATGAAAAGAAGAAAACACGGAAATATTATCCATGTCTCATCGTTAGCATCATTGCTTGCGCTAGGAAACAATCCTGTCTATGCAGCCAGCAAAATATTTTTGAATAGTTTTTCACAGAATCTCTATCGAATATGCAAAGAATATGGCGTCTACGTGCAATCACTTTGTCCAGGCTTCACCGCGACAAACTTTGCTAAAAGATGATGATACAAATTTAAAGCAAAAACCATGAAGGTTGAACAAGTTATAAAATCAAGTTTGTTGTACATGAAAAGGAAAAAACTCTTGTGCGTTCCATGACGAAGAAATAAACTTATTCTTATGGTATATCATATACTTCCGAGATCGCGATCACATATTATTTTTAACCATATGAGACACTAGAAACAGCCTAAAGATACAAGCTCAAAGCTTAAAGCCCTTTACTCTATAATAAATATACTATGGCGATACTTGAAAACATAGAGGTTTGGAAAAAAGCAGTTCAATTAGCTAAGGATATTTATGTTATTTGCAAAAATAATTTACACATAAAAAGTGATTATTGAATTAGAGATCAAATCCAAAGAAGTGCTGTTAGCATTGCTAGTAACATCGCAGAATGAAATGATAGAGAAACAGATAAGGATTATGCAAGATTTTTATATATGGCGAGAGGAAGTTGTAGTGAATTAAAAACACAGCTATATATTATTGAAGAATATTTAGATACTAAAGATTTAGAAAAAAGTATAATAAAAATTATTGAAATACATAAAATGTTAAATAGTTTAATAAAAACAATAAAAAATAATATCGATAAAAATTAGGCTTGAAGCTTTTGGCTTTCGGTTAAGTTTTTTTAGGCTTGAAGCTTTTGGCTTGAAGCTTTTAGCTATGTAGTATGTGCTGAATATTCGGTTATAAAGGCAAAGATGGCGATGCGCAAAAAATTTTGGTGCATGGATTGGAAAGGTTGGAATATCGTGGATATGATTCTGCGGGATTATTGGTTTGAAATAGTAAAGGGAATTTTATGCTTATCAGAGCTGTAGGAAAGGTATCTAATCTTGCGGATAAAGTAGCGAAAGAAATCTCTGATGATAAAAAGTTTTCCATTTGAATTGCTCATACGCGTTGGGCTACTCATGGAGGGATTACTGAGGAGAACACTCATCCTCATCATGATCAGAACAAACATTTTTATCTCGTGCACAATGGGATTATAGAAAATTATTATAAGCTGAAACAAGATCTAATCGCTAAATGATATACATTTTACGGACAGACTGATAGTGAGGTGATTGCTAATTTATTGGAAAATAGTCGGACGGGAAATTTTATGGAGACCGTAGAGAAGGTACTTGGAATGATTAGGTGAGCATATGCATTACTTATCGTATCGACCTACGCGCCAGATGAAATTATTGCGGTAAAGATATGAAGTCCGCTCCTCTTCGCATATAATAAAAAAATTGATATTTTTTT
>JBAZRN010000028.1:0-14681 GCA_041663325.1 Candidatus Absconditabacterales bacterium
ATACTATCGTCTACGGTTTGATGTCTATCTGGGCAAAATGTTCTTGGATTGATAAAAGAGAACTTCAAAATCTTTTTTTCTTGAGCTTTTTTGATCAGTGAAGTTTCGATGAAACTCTTGAAGATATCTGGGAATATGGAGACTATGTGGATATGCATGACTTTGAAACAAGTAGTGAAAAGTGAAGAGTGAAAAGTGAAAAACGATGGAATCTTTTGATTGATAAATAATAAATAAAGATTCCTACATTTTTAGTTTTTCACTATTAGTTTTTCGTTATTTTTAGAATCCCTTCGCGATATATTGTACTAATCTAATGATGACGTATGATGAGACGACGATAAGCAATCCTACGAGTGAGCCAATGATTCCTTTTTTTGCGTTAGCTGGATCTTTGCCTGAGCTTGCTGCAAAGATAAACATAAGTCATGACACAATGAGCGCTACCGTCACTAACGTTCCGATAAAAAAGGTCGCTGAAAGGATGACGTCTTGGACAAAGAGTCCGACTGAAGTTGGGTCGCCTTCGTTTTTTACGCTTTTTCTGATTCATAAAGTATCGTAGATATTGAGTTTGCATTGTCCATTTACGAGTTTAGTTTGGTCGCAGTCGATACCCATGACTGAGGTGGAAGAGCTAGTGTCTGTTGTAGACTGATTGTTAATATCGTTCATTGTTTCTTGATATCATGGACATCAAGGTGATCATGGACATTGTCATTGATTTGTAGTTGTGGTAGTATTAGTCGATTGTTGATTTATACAATTATTGTAATCATCTATAGCTGCTTGAGTAGCAATACTTGAAGGTTCCGTTCAGCATAAATTAAATGCTTGTCAAAAAGAAAAATTGCCACTTAAAAACAATACAAGTAATAGAATACTGATTATTTTTTTCATTGATGTTATATTATAAGAATAAATGTTTCAAGCTCGTTACTCGTGACGTGTAACGCATTACTGTTTTTATATCAATTCTGCTTTATTTTGCAAACACAAGTGCTCATTTGCTTTATGATATATAATAATATATATTTTTCTAATGTAGTGATAATTGAGTAAAAAAATTTATTGAAAATTACTTGTGTAATAGTACACTTTACTTGATTTATCGTTTCATCGTCTGTTATGAAATTATTGAAAGACTATATCAGAAAAACATTGGCTCATAGACATATGGGGAGTCAGATGGTCGGAGCTGTCGCGTTGAATGTGGTCAGAGATTTTTTACATAGTCAAATAGAAGGGTATGTTAGATTCAAGGTCTTGTTTCTCAAAACCGATAATCAAGCACTCAAAATACAGATTTTTAGACAAAAAAACCAGATATTACACGAAGTAAATCTGGCTTTGGAGAAGGTTGGCTACAAAACAAGGGTTGAAGAGATAAGGATGAAATAAATAGACGCTTAGACTATTAGATGTTTAGATTATTAGACTTCTAAGCTTCTAAAACCCTAAGCCTCTAAGTCTTTTTCTGGCGGGCATTCTTTTTCAAACTTTTTGAATTCTTTGAGGTACATGGTTTCAAAGTCATCGTAAATTGTTTTAAGAAAGTCTTGAAAGTCTGGTATATTCGATTTGAGATAATCGGCGACTTCTGCAGTGACTCCTTCGGTTTCTAAAATGTTCAAAACCTTTTTGTTTCACTGCTTTTTTTGGTGGTTGAGCGTATCAATTTTTTCTGCGATATGATTTATTACTCGTTCGTAAAGCACTGGCTGTGTCTCTTCTATCATGGCTTCGAGTTCTTTTTCATCAATATCGGGAATAGCTTTCATAATAAGTTGCTCGATGAATGAGTCAGTATCTATCATTGTTTTTTGTAGTTTGTATAAGTAAAAAAAATTTACTGATTACTTTCCATATTTAGCTGTGTTTCATAAATTTTCTTCTATTCTCATAAGTTGATTGTATTTGCAGATTCTATCTGTTCTGCTTGCTGATCCTGTTTTGATGAATCCCGTATTTAATGCCACTACCAAGTCAGCGATGAAGGTGTCTTCTGTCTCTCCTGATCTATGAGAGATAATAGCATTCATACCGTTGTTTTGAGCCATACGTACACAGTCGATAGTCTCTGAAACCGTTCAGATTTGATTTAATTTTATAAGAATAGCGTTCGCCATATGTTGGTCGATACCCATTTGTAATCTTTTCATATTTGTTACAAACAAATCGTCTCCTATAATCATGATTTTGTTTCCTAGTTTTGCAGTCATTCCTTTTCGTCCTTCAAAATCGTCTTCTGCATGTCCATCTTCGATAGAAATGATAGGATATTTTTCTACTCGATTTGCGTAAATTTCTGTAAGTTCGTCAGCAGTCACTGTTTTGTTCTCTGCGCTTAGCGTATATTTTCCCACAGAGTTCTCCGTAGTTCCCTTTTCATAAAATGACGAAGCTGCAGCGTCGATAGCTAATTTTATTTTTCCTTCATGTCCAGCATTTTTTATTGCTTCTACGATTACTTGGAAAGCTTCTTCGTTGCTGCCGAGATTTGGCGCATATCAGCCTTCGTCTCCAACTCCTGTGTTATATTTTTTATCTTTCAAAATTTTTTTCAAATGATGAAATACTTCAGTGCCCATTCTAAGTCCTTCATGAAAATTTGGCGCTCCGATAGGGACGATCATAAATTCCTGAATATCTACGTTGTTGTCTGCGTGAGATCCGCCATTCAAGATATTCATCATAGGAAATGGTAAGGTAATTCCATCATTTCTTCCTAGATATTCGTAAATTCGTTTCTTTTCTGTTTTTGCGCAGGCGACTACAAATGCCATAGAAACTCATAAGATTGCATTAGCTCCGAGTTTAGATTTTGTCGGTGTGCCATCAAGTTTGATAAGCACTTCATCAAGCGCTCTGTAGTCTGTAAATTCCTTTCCGACTATTTCATTTTTGATAGTCGTATTTACGTTTGCTACTGCAGTAAGTGTCCCTTTTCCTAGGTATCTTTTTGGGTCATTGTCTCTGAGTTCGAGCGCTTCGTGAATTCACGTTGATGCTCATGAAGGTACAATTGATCTTCCCATGATGCCGTTATCAAGTGTCATCTCAACTTCGACGGTAGGATTTCCTCTAGAATCTAAAACTTCGCGTCCGTGCACATTCTGAATTTTATACATCATTTTATGATTAAGAAATTAAAAGATTACGAATTGCGGATTATATATTGTTATTGAGTTTTTTTGCAAGAAAAACTATATCATATTTTAATTTAATTGGTGTTGACAATAGCTTTCTTTTGTTTATAAAAACATCTCAATATTTTTATATTATGAAGTGTATATAGTTATGGTACATGCGGAAATTCCACATAATAATGATGTGTCAGATAAAGATAAAATAGCAGATGCTTCTTCTTCAAATGCAAAAAATGAGATAAATTCCTTATCACCTGTAGATTCTAATTCAAAATCTGTTAAGGTTTCTGATATAACTATGATATCTACAAAAAGTCTTAGTTATCTTTTTAAGCGTGACGTCACCAAAAAGGCGCTTGAAAAAATTGTGGATACTATGAAAGATTTAACAAAAGAATCTTATAAGTTGGATAAGCTTATTCAAGATAAGGAATTCGTTTATAATCTTTTGTTTCCAAAAGTAGCTGATTTGTCTTCTGAGGTGAGCGAGTTGTCTCTTACTTTACAAACAAAGCTGGCTTTTTTCTCTATTCATATATCTTATGATACCCTAGTAACCATTGCCAAAAATCATCAGCAATTTCAATCGGTGATACAATCCTGCATTGATCAATATTATGAACAATTAATCAAAAATAATTCCCAATTAGCGAAAGGTGCTAAGTTTTCTGAGCAACAGATAGAACAAACAGTAGATCAATATGCTGAAGATATTGGAAAAGATTTCTACGATCTTTTGAATGCATTTTCTTCTGTTCAGATCAAAACAACTCTTTTGCAACAGAAACAAAAAGAACTGGATACTCTAAAGCAAGAGCTTGATACACTGGAACAACAGTTTGAAAGCCTCCAAGAAAAAATTGTAGATGGCAATAAAGAGTATCAGGATATCAATACTTCTGGTTTTCTTTCTTCATATGAATCTTCTGGTCCACAAATGTCCTTACAAGATTTGGTTACCAATAAAGAGACTATCCGTGAATTGCAAAAACTTATTTCTATGTATCAAAACAAGGATAATCTTGAATTGTATCATATACATCCACCTAAATGTATATTATTTTCTGGTCCATCAGAGACGGGAAAAACATATGCCGCTAAAGTATTTGCATCGGAAATTAATCGTACAATGTATCATATCAGAGCTCATGATCTTTTTTCTGAAGAGGTTACTGATCCCAATAAGACATTGTCTAATATCTTTTATTTCATCATTGATCATGTTCAAAAAAGTAAATGATCTTGTATTATTTTCTTAGATGAGATTGAAAAAATCATTGATAGTGTTTGAGAATATAATCCTATCGAACAAAAAATAATCTCCAATACTATTATAAAAAATATTATAGCTATTCAAAAATCCGAATTGGATATTATCGTTGTTGCTGCCTTAGGTAATAAAAATAAGATTGATGAAAGATTACTAAAGAATGACCTCTTCGATGCTCAAATTTCTTTTGACGCTCCTGAATCGGATACGATACAAATGATTTTTGAATCATATATCAAAAAATCTAATGTTGATTTGGATGCTCCTATGTTTGCTATCACTTCTTTTGATACCATCATTGCAAAGTTGGCATGATCCTCCGTCGCATATATCAAACAACTTATTGGTTTGTGTGAAAAGGAGTTTGCTTATAATCGTTTAGTGGAAAAAAATAGTTCATGTATTATTGATGAAGCTTTTGTGTTGGATAAACATGCGTATTTGCAGAAAAAACGTGGTAAGAAATTTCTTTCTTCTTAGTGTGATTATATTTTTATCTGTCCTTTAGAATTTTCTAATAAGTCTTTTTTGAATGCTTCGAAATATCAGCTATTGATGCTGACTTCACAGGCGATATCTTTGTCATATTTTTCTTCTACGATCTTAGCTGTGTATTTATTTACAAGATTTCTGACTATAGGAACGAGGTCAAATGCATAGCTGAATTTTACTGTTTTCATGATTTCTGTGTCTATGACTTTGGCGTGCTCGATGACTTGTTTCGCGCATTCTCCGTAAGCTTGGATTAACCCCCCAACGCCAAGTAATGTTCCGCCAAAATATCTCGTAACGACTATGAGAATATTGTGAAGTTTATGTTTTTCTATCATGTTCATAATTGGCTTACCTGCCGTATTTACTGGTTCTCCTGCATCAGAGACTTTATTATATTTGCAGGTGTATACTGGAGCGCCAAAAATATCAAAGTTCATTTGTATTTCGTATCTGTAGGCAAAACAGTGATGACTAGCGTCAGGATATTTTTGCTGTATCTCGTGAATGTGGTGTTCAGATTCTTCTTTATTTTCTACATGAAAAATATTTCCAATAAATCTTGATCATTTGATCTTGGAAATCTCGTATTCGCTGTGTTTTAAAATTGTTCTATAAAAATTTTTATTCATATGTTTTTTTACAAATCAGTTTTTACGCTGACTTTAAATTCTGAGGTAATGAAAATAGTAATTATTCCATGCAATAAAATCCGCACGGGTGTGAGGCTGACGAATTTGAACATATAAGGATTGTTAGCTACCGCGCTTGCTATGCTTGATATCGATGTGATATTCATTCCATCCATTCACAAAATTACTATCTGTAAGGTGAGCACCATGCTGAGTACGGTGAGTGGCACAAAAATCAATTGCAGCATTTTTTTGAGCGCTTCATCACTAGGAAGGACTATTCTGATTTTGGATGTTCTATAGATGATGACGAGAAGAATTATATAGAGGATTAAAATAATTGTCATGCTTCCGTTATTTAAAAAGTTAGCGACTTTAGCATATGAAAATCACATAAATGTAAGATCTGGCGTTTTGGTCATATATTGGACTGCTAGATTGATAGATTGTGAAGCGGCTAGACAGATACTGCTCAAAATATAATTTCATAAAATTATTCTGATCATTTTATCTATTCCGATCGTGAACGAAAAAATCGCTAATATTCCCACGACGATGATTATTCCATAGGTAATGAGATTTTCCGTCATAACTATTTAAACTAATAGATTAAAGAATTAACGAATTTCGTATTTATTTATTGAAAAAGTATTTGTGATGTGTACATTGTAAGTCCTAACTTTATATGTGTATCCAATTTGATGAAGTTTTCAACCAAAAGATGATTCACTATATGAGAGATACTTGTTATTGTTATTGTGATTTCTGTTGGTTTGTTGTCGGTAGTTGTTGTCCTTACCAATGGAATGAAATATGTCCAAAAAACCAGACAGAAAGTTATTGCATTAAATCTTGCGAGAGAATGAATGGAAGCTGTTTATCAGATCAGAGATACCAATCGAACGAGACGGGCTGGCGTCAAAGATACATGTCGGCTCAAAATTAATCCTTTGACTGATGATTGATGAACTCAGACATGCACAGATGATCTTCGATTTACTTCTTGATCGTATGCGCTTCAACGCCTAACTACTTGATGACAATGATATTTTGCTTTGACGTGACCTTTCTTATCGTGAATTACTCTTGATGATGGTATAGATAGTGGTGATTTGCAATTTTCCTTGTGTCAAGAAAGTGGCTATTGGGATTCGTGTATATGAGTTTTACCTCTAACAAGCGAAGGAAAATATTTTAGACAGATAGAATGACGTTGATTATATCTCAAGAATGTTCCTATTACTTGATGAACGGAAATATCATGCACGTGAGGAATGAGCAGTGGTTGTTGAACTAGCAGAGCCAAAGAATTCCGTTTTTGCAGTAAGGTTATGTATGTAGGTGATAGTACTGGTGAAGTGGAGTTCTGTGGAGTGATAACCAACTTCAAAGGGAAATAATTTGAAATTTAAAATTTACAATATTGAAATTTGAAAACGTTTTGTAAATTTAAAATTCAAAATTTAAAATTTAAAATTTGTTCTCGAAATGGATATAAAGGAATTAGAAAGTTTTCTCAATTATCAGCCATTTTTTGACCAAGATCCTCAAGTGATTTTGGAAAATATTCTCCAAAAAGCAAAAGAATATTTACCAGCAGAACAAGTTGCGCTTATTCCTAAAGCATATCTCTACGCCGCAGAAAAACATAAATGACAAGTCAGACTTTCTTGAGAGCTCTATATCGTTCATCCGCTCAGAGCTACAGAATTTCTTATGGAGATTAAGCCTGATTTAGAAACTATCCAAACGTGTATTCTCCATGATGTAATGGAAGATTGTAATGTTTCTGAAAAAGATATAGAAGACGAATTTGGCGCAGAAGTTGCAGGGCTTTGTGAATGAATGGTAAAGGTTTCAAAAGTTAAATATAAATGAGAAGATAGGCATTTGGAGACACTTAAAAAAACGTTTCTTGCGATGGCACGTGATTTGAGGGTAATCTTTGTCAAACTCGCGGATCGTATTCATAATATTCAGACCTTATATTATCATCCTAATCCTGCTAAGAGACAAAAAATTGCTCAAGAAACCATGAAAATATTTGTACCGATTGCCAAAAGACTTGGATTGTATCATTATCAATTATATTTAGAAAATGGCTCATTTAAGGTATTAGAAGCGGAAGCGTTTGAAGATATATTTACCTATTTGAAAAAATATTTTGGTGAATGAGAAAAATATACTGAGAGAGGAATCAAAATGCTGACCACTATGATGCACAAGGAAGGAATAGAAAACTTTGAGGTTATAGGCAGGATTAAAAGCCCATATAGAGTGTTTGAAAAACTTCATAATAGATATAAAACGACAGAAATTAGCACGGTCATGGATTTGCTTGCATATAGAGTGATTACTCAGACAGTGAGCGACTGTTATATGGTGCTTGGAATTATTCATAAATATTATACACCGCTTATCAAAAAGATTAAAGATTATATCGCTGTGCCAAAATTTAATGGCTATCAAAGTATCCATACAACGGTTCTTGGGATGTTTCGTTTTCCTACGGAAATTCAGATTAGAACCAATGATATGGATGGTATTGCAGAGTTTTGAGTGGCAGCGCATTTTGCATATACAGAGCATAATGCTCCTGTCAAAGTTTCTCAGCAACAAGGAGATTGGATCAAAAAATTGCAAGATATCGTCAACAATTATACGTCACTTGATGACAAAGAACAGTTTAAAAAAGATCTTAGCATAGAAATTTTTGAGAAACGTATTTTTTTGTATACTCCCCAAGGAGATGTAATCGAATTGCCTATTTGAAGTACCGTTTTGGATTTTGCATTTTCTATCCATAGCAATATCTGATTGAGTTTCAAAAGCGCTATTGTTAACTGAGATATCAAACCTATCAGTTACCTTCCTCAAACGTGAGATGTGATCAAGATCAATACCTTTAAAAATAAATTTTCTGCCAACAAACATCGATTGGAATTTCTCCATACGTCTGGCGCCAAAAACAATATGATGAAATTTCTCAAAGGACAACAAAAAGAACAATTGGTTGCCCAGGCGCTTCATGAACTCAATAAACATCTCAAAATATTTTGATTGCCGCTTTTTTCTTCATCAGGTGATCAGATTACCAAAAAATATTCTAAAGAAGAAATAGAGAGAAAATTACTCGCTATCCTAGACAAAAAAGAAACCTATTCACAACTTATAAAATCGGTATATCCAAAAGAAGTTGCTGCTCAAAAACAGCAAATATATACATGACTCAAGTCTGCTCAAAAAGATTTGAAAACACTTAAAAATGCTTTAGCCGTAGTGGTTGATGGCGATATTTTGATTAATTATTATTTTTGTCATGAATGCAAACCTAAACCAGGAGAAAAAATAATTGCCAAGACAGGAAGAGATGGAATCAGAATCCATACTGTAGGCTGTACTGGTATGAAAACTATTACGTTTGATAAGTTGCTTGAAGCGCATTGGGTGTGAGCACAAGATAATACTTACAATGTTTTTATTGAAATGAATATTTCCAATAGGCAAGGAAATATTATTGATATGATGAAAATATTTGATGATCTTCATATCCCTGTGCTTCAAATATCTATGAAAAATGTTCAAGAGAATATGAGCTTGGTAAGTTTTGAAACTGAATTCACCAATCCAGGCAAAATAGCATTTTTGCTTAATAGCTTGAAAAAATATGATGATTCTCTAAAAGTAGTGAAGAAGAAAATAACTTAACTTCAAAAATAATGTTGGGTTTTAAATTATTGTTTCTAAATTTGAAATTCTTTTTGTTTCTTAATTCTAAATTTTAAATTCTAAATTTGTTCACATGGGTACATGAGTTGGTGTCGTGCTTGATAAATCTTCCTGGACGTTGGCTTCTTTATTTGGAACTAGCGGCATTTCGCTTTGGATAAATATCGTAGCTATTTTTTTTGTTTTTTTGCGAGTGATAGCTATTATTTGGGTGACCAAAGATATTATTAATAGAACTAATAGTTTCAGCTTACAAATCATTAGTATTTTGTTTGTTACTTTTTTGACACCGCTTGTGTGATTGCCAATCTATTTTCTCATCAGACCTCTCTCATATAAAAGAGATAGAATACCTCGAAGAGAAGCTTGTGCCTCTAATTTGATTCCTTGCTATAATTGCAATACCTTAAATTCCAAAGAATATGTCTGTTGCATCGCTTGTGGTGAAAGACTCAAAGTGAAATGCAAAGAATGCGGAAATAGCTATGCTCATTCATTCGCATACTGCAATATCTGTGGCGCACCGAATATAGACTAAAAAACTTTTAGGGATGAGGAACTAGGGAACAGGAACGAGGTATTTATTCCAAGTCCCACGTTTCAAGTCCCATGTTCCTATCAAAAAATGTTTCTTGTATTTACTCTAGTATTTCTTGTTGTGGCTGTGGGAATATTGGCTAGTGTCTATTCTGTCTTTTTTCCGTTTATGCAAAATTTATGAACGGTCAATCACTATCATATGGCGTATTATGGTGCGATATCTGCGGTAGAAAGAGCAGAACTTGGATTGAGATACAGATCGCCATGATTTGTCTGATCAGGATGATTTCTTTGAACTGCGTGATACGGTCCTATGAGTGATTATACGCCAGAACTACTTTCTGGCGCTCAGCAATGATTTTGGTGGACGGTAAATTCGAGAACCAATTCTATTCCTAATGTGGGTATGGGTAATACGGATCCTACACTTTCTAATCCTGATAGTAAAGATTACAATCAACTCTGATATACTTACTTAGAAACATTTTTATTGTCCTATGATGATACTACTGACCCACAATGATATTATACATGAGGAATGGCTTCTGTATTTTTTTCTGGTGGTAGTCTTACGTGAGTATTTAGATTACCGTCAAAAATTCATGCTTTGTTTGGCGATGAACCTGGTAAACTTTGTGATAGTTATGCAGGTGACTGTGATCCTGATAGTGATGGTGTGTATGATGATATTGCCTTATCGTGGTCACTAGAATGACTCTATCAGTGAAATGGATTTAAAATATTCCCAACGATAACGGTTTTTTATTATAGTGGTATGCAGGTCGATGAATTTATGGACAATACAATCAGAGAATCGATTATCAATGATACAGGGGTGATAGATTTTGCCAACACATTTACTCCCGTTGTTCATGGCAGCAATATAAGAAAACATAATGTTGTCTCTTCGAATGCTTCTGTTATAGAAACAAAAAATTTTTCTGATATACTTTCTGATTCAACTAATTTTTCTGAACTTCGTTTATCGTTCGGCGCTGTTAATCTTTTCCGTACTTTTATGGGTGCAATCTATCCTTATCTCGAATATCAATTTACTTTTCCGCAACCCATCGCTGATAGATTTTATACTATTCAATGACATGGTCGTGCAGGTGAATATGATGTGCAAATTGTATTAAAAAAACCGACAGTCCAATGAACGGTCGGCAGTGATTTTACGGTGATATTTTAATGTTTATTATACTAATTGTAGTCTTCATCTCATTGCTCTAATTAATCTTCCTGAAAGGAGTGGATTTTGCATAAATTCTCTTCTTTCCTGTTCGTTACATCTGATTCTTTGCGGAGGCAAATCGTTGAAATTGATGCGACCATAGGTTCTTCCATTTCTCAAGGGATTGAGATTCTGGTCTTCTATTTCTATATAAGAAAGATCTCCGTGGCTGTCCATTATAAATATTCTTCCTGTTTTATTGTCGTTGAGGTCTGATATTCAGAAATTTTCTGGTCCGACAAAATTGTTTGTTCTTAGTTTTTCTATCATAGCTTCGTTTATCTTTTCAAAAATTGCTAGTTCTACACCATCAAATACCCTCAATCTATCTATTTTTTTTCTGAGAAGCATTCCAAGACTTCTTCCTTTATATTCAAACGGTTTGTCTTTAAATGTTCCAGAAAGTGTGAATTTCCCTTTTTCGAACTTGATATTTACTGTTTTGGATCCTGAAGTTGCTGTGGCGTCAAAATTAAAATCCCAATTGGTTTTGCCATACACCATTCTTCCTCGGAGTCTTTTGATTGGTCATCCTCTCAGATAATGTCTTGTATTGTATTTCATCAATGGCGCTGCTTTGATGCGTGATGTCGCTTGCCTAAACTCGTTTCCCATACCGTTCATGATATCATTGATCTGTCCTGAAAGTGCTACCATACCTCTTTCTAACTCATTGATATTGTGGAGTCACTTGTAGCGTTGTTCATCAAAAATGACATGATTTATTCTTTGGCGATATTGTGTCGGAGGATTGTTATGGCTATTGGCGCATGATCAGCGCACTATTAGATTCTCTCAGCGAATATGGGTACTTAGTCTATCTATATCGTAATCTTGTCCATCTATAGCTCTTATCCTTCCTGTATATTGCCTATGCAAGGTGACAGGAGACATAGAAACTATTGCTTTTACTGCGTTCATAGCTATACGACATCTTAGCTTCCTATTAATAGGTTCACCAGTTTTTGTCGCTTCTAGTCTCAAAATCATATGCGTCATTTCATTCACATCTCTGGTATCCAAAATAATTGGCTCGTTCTCTCCCTTTATGTTAATACTAGTGACTATCTTATTTACTCCATGGACTGCTACTTTGAGATCAAAACCAAGTTCTCCTTCGTTTGTTTCTAATTTATCTTCAAATGATTTAGACTCTCTTCCATCAAAAAATTTGGTCCAATTATTTCTGTTTGAACGTCTTCTGATAACTCTCTGCCATAGTGTATTAGGATGTCATTGTGGTCTGGTGTTTGGTACGTTTTGATCAAGCGTTCTGTGATCGTTATTATCTAATTTATTGTTGATTATATCAGATTGAAAATCTATAACCATTCTCAAAATATTATTGCGTTGTGCTGTAGTATTTATAGTGGTTCTTATCTGTCATCTCACAAAATTTCTTATATTTTCTTCTAGATTGTTGCGTAAATAGTCAGTAAATGCATTTCTATTGACTAGATATTGTACAGGAATATTCCTATTGAGTCTTGTCATCTCGTTCAAAAATCCTCCTTGGAGTTGTGCTACGTTGAATATCGGTATGAGATTTGGTATTGCGCGTATTCTTTGAATCAGCATATTCCTTTGTTGTTGATTGTTATAGATGTTATCTATTTCTGTTTGATTACCATTTGTACGAAGGATCTCCCAGATTATTTCATTTTCTATTGTTGTTCTCTGTGGTTCACTATATTCTGCTGCTAATCTAATGTTTACTGTTCATCATTGATTGAGATCATTATATGCTTGTTGACGCTCGAATAATCCAAGTTGCGGCGCATTGATAGTGATATTTAATGTTTCGTAATTATCGAGATTGATTCCTGTAGTTTGTTCTTGAATTCTCCCTCTGATAGCAGTCTGGATGTTTAACGGAAAATTTAATCCAGTAATAGGATCTATCTGAATATTTTGAATGGTAAGATTATTCCCTGTGATGGCAATACCACGAATTGTGACTGTTTGTCCTCCTGCTAATGTTACTTGTATTCCATTGTTTTGGCGGACAAGCGGTTCTCATGTGTTTGGATCACATATTTCATAATTAGCATTATTTGCAAAATGTGTGTGTAAATTTATTGGTGTACCCATAGATCCATCATATCACAATACTTGTGTCGGTACGGGAGTATTATTGAATGTATTTGCAATCCTTCTGATGTTAGTTATTTCTGTTTTTCTTAATCTTAAGAGTGTTCAATACATCGTGTTGATGCTCTGGTATTCTTTACGTTGTGTTTCAAGTGGTGCTCTTTGTCATTCTAATGTTGTTATTTGTGTATTAATATCTGCTATTTTTCTTTGGATATCTTGGCTTATGCTATTTATTGTGTTCCCTAATTGATTTGCGGGTACTGCTAATCCAGTCGCTTCTGCCGTAGCGTTTCTTGCTCTTTGGAGGGTTAATTGTCCCATCAATCATGTTGGTGGAGTGACGTTCGTGCTACCTATTTGATTGTTTATCGTATTGATTTGAGTGGTTAAATTTGTGATTTGCTGGGTATAATTTATATTCGTATTTAAATTTCCTATTTGCGCTAAGAAATTATTATCTACGATTATTCTATTGTTGGTTTGATTATTTAACAATCAAAAAAGCTGATCGTTGACTAGGTTCCCTACATCTTGACGATTTCTTATACGTTCGTTGATGGTATTGAGCTCTTGTGTGAGCGGATTTCTGATTGCCATTTGTTATTTATTTTAAATAAAATCTTATTCTGCTTCTACGATTTCATCGCTGACCATATCAACAACGATATCAGAGAGAAGCTCTTTGTAATCAGGTATTTTTGATTGAAGATATTCGTCGATAGCTATGGTATCTTTTTCGTTATCTTCCAAAAATTTGGTATCCTCGTCGGTCATAATGTATTCCATTGATTCTAAAACTTCATCCATAATGGTGTCATAGACGTCATCCTTTTGGATATCAGGATTAATTTCTTTGAGTTGAGCATAGACGTAATCTGTTGCATGTTGCATGTTGGCAATTTTTTCCATGGGAATAGTGTTAAAAGGTTAAAACGTTGAAATGTTGAAATGAATTATGCTGCTTGTTGTAATATCTTATTGTCTTCTGTAACGTTTTTTTCTGCTTGAAGGAAAGGATCTGTCCGTGCACTGGCTCTTTGTCTTGCATATGTATATCCGTAATAATTTATTCTTTTTTTGATTGCATCTATAACTTTTTGCTCTTCATCAGTTTTTTCTCCTTTTTCCAATACAGCGAAAAGATTGCTTTTCCCTCTGCTGAATAGATCATGAAATTGTTGTGGATTCATTTGAAGTCCCATATTTGATCCTATTTTATCTACTCCTGTAAAGATCTTCGTCCCTGTATAACGGAGAAATCTTGCTTTTTCAAATCCCATGATAAACCTTACTCCATCTATGGGTTTATCTCCTATATTGTTAAATTTTTTAATAAGCTTATTTACTGTTATTCTTCTTCTGAGGGTAGAAAATTGTAATCTTTCTGTAAATGTACGAGTCACAATTCATCATTTTAGGCATAATAGAAGAAAATGTGTGGCTAAAATAGATTGAAACAGTAGAAGAGAATTGCTTTATCTACTGTTTTTTTATATATGGCAAATAAAATCTGTAATAAATGTTGAGAAGATAAAATAAAA
>JBAZRN010000029.1:0-13503 GCA_041663325.1 Candidatus Absconditabacterales bacterium
GGTATCTTTGTCGGGTATGCTTCAAGCCAATGGTGATCTTATTTCGTATACGCATACTTTGACATTACCAGATGCTACTATATTGGGTCTTAAAAGTAGAACATTAGATCTTGGTCTTTATACGGGTTTTATAGATATCCAAGGAACAGTAGAAAAGGAACTTAACACTATGTTTATTATCGAAGTCAGTTCTATTTCTTGAACTTTGGCAAGTACGTGAAATGCTGGTCAATCGTTATTATGATCAGGCAGTGGTGTTTATTTCTCTCAAGCAGGTATCTATCTTCCTGCAGAGTTTGGACAAAAATATATCGTGCTCAATCAATGAGAAAATGGAGTCTTGAAAGTACAAAATATTGCCACCAATCAGATTGTTTTGATTACATATTTTGTATGCAAAACAAGTGATCCTAACAAAAATTGTGCTCAGCTTCAACAAAATATTTGAGCTAGCGCAGAAAAAACTATTTCTACTTCTCATGGAGATACATTATATAAGCTAGAATGAGTGGCTTCATGGTTTTTTACCAATGGTAATTTCTATGGATATTTTATTAACGATGTTTCTGAACAAGAGGTGATAGATGTAGCTAATGCTTTGGTTTTGCCTAATGATTATTATGTGCAAAATACTTTATTATCAAAACTACAATCCTTATGTACAGATGGAGTTACTTCACTTACACAAATAACTACTCACGCGCTTGGTATGGATCTTAATGGATTGATCATCAATCTTCAATGACCTACTGCTGATGGTTCTGCTGTCTGCAAAGTGTTTATAGATCCATCTCAAGCCGCAGGAGGAACGAAAATTAGCTATATTTCTAACACTCCTGCTTCCTCCGTATCAACTACTTCATCAACCACTTCAGCCTCAGTTATTTCATCATCTACTACCACTCCGACAACAATGTTGCCTATTGATGCTTCTGTAAAACAATTTCCTATCAATCTAGAAAAAACCATGACTTTTACGTCTTCTACTAGAGGGTATTCGATTGTTTTTCCATCAATGAATATCGCCTATGAAGCACTTAATGTCGATGAGGATCTTGATCTCCCGGGCGTTCGTTGTTCTACTCAGATGAATGTCACCAAATTTTCTGATAAAGCTACTATGCGTGATGCTCCCAAAATAAGAATTTACAGTTGTGTTATCAAAGGCACATTAAATAATGTATGAAATAGCATTATCCAAAGAACATCTGCTAATGATATAACATTTTTGATTCAGATACTGGATCCCGCATGGGCGGAATTCGCTAATACTATCGTAATTCAATAGAATTTCTTGCTATCAAAACAGTATTGATTTTTTATGTCTTTTTCTTAATATGTCAAATATAAACAAAAAAAATAATATAAAAATAATATAAAAATAAAAAATATGAAAACACAAGAAACACTTACTACGCCTGTTGCTAAATATTTATTAGAACAAGAATTAACTACAGCTACTCTTGCTAGGCAATGGCGTGACCTCGAAATACATTTCGTAAAGAAACAGACAGCTCCTAATGTTATTATTGAAGTTAATAGAATAAGCGCTATTATGTTCAATCTTGATGAAATGGATGGCGACGTGTTTGATGATACCTATACTTATATTGTTGTTTATGATCGAATAAATGGTGAAATAATATCATTTTATCGGTATATCTTTTGTAAAGAGGCGATACATGGTAAACATGATATCCGGCTTTCTACAGCTGCGTATTTTAATTTTTCTGATGAATTTGTTGAAAAGATACTTCCAGTAACCATTGAATTTGGTCGTTCAGTAGTCAATAAAACTGCTAAAAATTACGAACATGGATTGGAGGCTGTTTGGGTTGGATTGGGTATATTGGTGTATGAATATCATCAGCATCCCAAAGGCACCAAAATAGAATATTTCTTCGGCAAATTCAGTCTGCAATGGAATATCTACAATGAGAGTGCTCGCAATATGATCCTCTTTCTCTTCAAAAAACATTTTCCTCCTTTGTATGGAGTCGATAAGGAAGCATATGTCAAACCGCGGTACGAATTTGAGACAATATTGGATTTCGCTGAACCTGGCCTGATGATGAATTCATTCCAATACAAGGCAGATAGGAAAATCCTGATGCAACATTTTAATAGTATAGGATTATCTATGCCGAAGTTGGCTGAAGCTTATGCCAATCTCGGAGGGCTCAAATCATTTGGAACTATATTTAATAATCATTTAAAATCCTGGGAAACAGCAATCCTTCAGAGAATAGATGAAATAGATCCTTTCTATATCAGACGGTTTGTTGATGGGTATGAAACCATCAATTCATCCTTGTTTATGTAAGGACAATATATTATTACTAGCCACCAGTATACTGTGTGGCTTTTTTTGTTGATTATTTTTTGCTATATGGAAATTAAATTTCTACGGTCACTATTTCACCCTCTGGATCTCTAAATATTAGTTTATATGCCGTTAATTGCATAGGTTCTGTTTCTTTGCTGTCACCATATAAATAATCACCGACGATTGGTAAACCATGATGGGCGAGGTGATATCTGATTTGATGTGTTCTTCATGTTAAAATCTCTAAAAATATTTTAACCAGTGACGAGTTTTTCGTTACTGTTCACTCATTACTCGTAACTGTTTGTATTTCCATGATTTTAGTGATTCATATTTTCGGCGTGGTATGTGGCAATTTGGCGATGACGGGTTCTTCGATGATATAAGGAAATTCGTGAATAGATTCAGTAAATTTTTTTCATTCTGGGGTGAAATACGAAATTGCTTTGTAAAATTTTTTGAGTTCAGTCTGTTCTTTTTCACTTATGTTTTTGCTTTCTGATTTTGTTTGAAAAAGTTTTTTGAAATGTTCGAGTCATTTTTCTGTCTTCGCGATAATCATGAGTCCATCTGTGTTTTTATCGAGCCTGTGGAGGATTCCCGCTCTGATGAAATTTCAGATAGTTGGTAAATCTTTGTAAGTATGATAGAGAAAGCCAACAACTGATGGCGCATGAACTTCTCGAACTGTTTTTGGGTGAGAAAGCACTCATTTGGGCTTGTTGATGATAAGATAGTCTTCTTTTTCCAGAAGTACGGGAATTTTTATGTTTGGTGCTTCATCCAGTATGATGGGAGAGAGATACCTACTTACGTCATCAATATCTATCTGATCATTATTCTTCAATTGATAGGATTTTTTTATGACTTTTCCATTTACTTGAACGCCTCATCTTGCGATAATATGATGAAAAAAACTTCTAGAATAGGAAAATTGCTTACTCAATCGAGTATCTATTCTTTCTCCTGATCCTTCGTACATCGTCATGTATTAGGTTGTTCTTTGATAAATGACCATACTGTATAATTTTTTTCTGAGAAAACAAGGGTATTTCCTCTTTTTGTTGTTAAAAACAGGGGCTAAAATTTGCAAAATTTTAAAAAAAGAATATAATTAGGCATAGTTTTATGTTATAATTTATGTAAATGGAATCTAATCAAGTAAATACATCTCCAGAAACTTCAGGAATTCCTCAAGGTATTCCTACAGGAGTGTTTGTAGCAAATAATCAAACTCCTGCTACGGTAGATAAAGTTGTTCCTGTGGCTCCATCTGTTACAACAAGTGAACCTGTACTTGCAACAGAAGGTCCTTTAGATAGAATTTTTAGATGACTTGCAAGATTTTTTGCTAAAGTTACCGGACAACCAGATCCTATTACATGAGCTTCAAATCCTGCTTCAAAAACTCTTCAAAAATGACAAGATATTGTTGGAAAAGTACGAGGCGCGGCTAATCAAGCGGTAGCAAAAGCCAGTGATGTTGCGAGTAAGGCAGTAGATACTGCAACTAATGTCGCTAATCAGGCTGCTCAAAAAGTACAACAAGTGATTCCACCACCAACAGCTCCTGCTAAATCAACTCCAGTAGTTGAACAACCAGTTCAATCAACATCTGAACAAACTAAATAATTAGTTTTACTATAAAAAAACTGAATCGTAGTGATTCGTTTTTTTTTGTAACAACAAAAAAGCTCCAATGAAAGGAGTTTTTTTCATGGAGCGGGTGACGGGACTCGAACCCGCAACAGTCTGCTTGGAAGGCAGGCACTCTAGCCAATTGAGTTACACCCGCAAAACTAATGAAGAATTTAGAATGCAGAATGATGGTACTTTTTAATTCTAAATTTTGAATTCTAATTTGGGCCTAGCTGGACTCGAACCAGCGACCAATCGGTTATGAGCCGATTGCTCTAACCAGCTGAGCTATAGACCCATTACTGGATGATAAATTATTGTTAATAATGGTGGGTGATATAGGACTGAACCACGTAGTCCTACGTGGCGGGCCTATGACCCTCTGCTTGTAATCATATTATGGTGGGTGATATAGGACTCGAACCTATGACCCTCTGCTTGTAAGGCAGATGCTCTAGCCAACTGAGCTAATCACCCATAACACACTTCGTGTGAAGTCTAAATTTTAAATGCTAAATGTTAAATAAAATTCCACTATTTTAGAACTTAACACTTAGAACTTAACATTAATTTAAATCGGTCCCACGGGGAATCGAACCCCGATTGTCCCGATGAAATCGGGATGTCCTAACCGCCAAGATTAAGAACCAATAAAATTTTGGACAATAAATTTGTTTTTAGATTTTTTTAATTTCATTTCAATGGCTCTTGCTTCTTTATACGTATCGTATTCCTTATATCAAAGTAATATTAATGGTCTAAATCATTTTGTAGATTGTACTCATCAGTTTTGATGTTTAATAAATCTCTAGTGTTTTACGTATACATATCACTTCATGTTTATTTTTGTTATAGAATAATCGGTCCCACGGGGAATCGAACCCCGATTGGAGGATTGAAAGTCCCCTGTCCTAACCGTTAGACGATGAGACCATCTAGACTTTAGTTATTAGACTTTAGTTGTTAGTATCTTTTTACTAAAGACTATAGTCTAATGACTATCGACTATATATGGCGGAATGGAAGGGACTCGAACCCTCGACCTCCTGCGTGACAGGCAGGCGTTCTAACCAGCTGAACTACCACTCCAAAACATTTATTACTAGTTTGAATTCGAACTTCTCGACCTGGCCGGTAATGACCGTGCCCGTTCTAACCAGCTGAACTACCACTCCAAAACATGGAGCCGACTATCGGAATCGAACCGATAACCTATCGCTTACAAGGCGATTGCTCTGCCAATTGAGCTAAGTCGGCAAGTTAAGCTGTTTGCTATACAGTTTGTTTAGCAAAAGCTTTGGCAACTCTAGATTTTTTTCTGGCTGCGGTATTTTTTTTAATAACACCTACTTTTTGACATTTATCGATAAATTTGTACACTTTATCAAGTTCTTCTTGTCAAATTTTTTCAGCTTTATTTGTGCTTTTCAAAAACTTTTTGATAGCCATTTTCATTCTAAGCTTAAATTCGTTATTCCTTTTTTGGAATACAAGAGATCTTTTAGCTGCTTTTTTTGCTGATTTTGTAATTGGCATCCTAATTTGTGTATAAAAGTATAAAGCATAATATATAAACTCCGAGGGAGGGACTCGAACCCACGACCCAGTGATTAACAGTCACTTGCTCTACCAACTGAGCTACCTCGGAACGTCGTGTTAAGCTATAAGAATTCAGATAGCGTTTTCAATGTAAAATAACGTGGATATATGGACAGAGATTAAATCTAAATATTTTACGGTATCCCGATTGAATCGGGACATGTCTACGTGTATTATTTACCGGGGACAGGGATCGAACCTGCACACCTCACGGCACTTGGTTCTAAGCCAAGCATGTCTACCATTCCATCACCCCGGCATGGATAATGTTTTTTATTTATTTTGATGTTAACTCTTCACGGCATCCCGATTGAATCGGGACATGTCTACCATTCCATCACCCCGGCATGGGTGAATTTTCATTAACTTTTCATAAATTTTTCAATCATTTTTCTACTCTTCCATTTTTTTAATTTTGTTTCCATATGTATGGCTTCTATAAGATTAACATATTTTTTATAGTATAGAAGCTTAATAGGTAATTTGTTTCTAGTACTTTTACTTTCTCATCTTTGATGCTCAATCAACCTATTCTCGATATTCTTTGTACTTCCTACGTAGTATTTACTATTATTCATTTCAAGTATGTATACATATCAAGACATTAGCTATAAGGTTAGATATAATTGACTCTTCACGGCATCCCGATCTATCGGGACATGTCTACCATTCCATCACCCCGGCATGGATAATGTTTTTTATTTATTTTGATGTTAACTCTTCACGGCATCCCGATCTATCGGGACATGTCTACCATTCCATCACCCCGGCATGGGCATATTCTCGGGAGCTAGGATTCGAACCTAGGACCTCCTGATTCAGAGTCAGACGCTCTACCAGCTAAGCTACTCCCGATCAGTACTATTCTATCGAATCTTAATGTTTTTGGTTGCGGGAGATGGAGTGAACCCCGCAATTCTGCGGGGCGGGCCACCTTTATCTTCGGATGGGTATCCAAAAATGCCCAAAATATTTTTTCTATTGGTTGCGGGAGATGGAGTCGAACCACCTATCTTCGGGTTATGAGCCCAACGAGATACCGTTTCTCTATCCCGCACTACCATATTAACTAACAGTGAATAGTGAAAAGTGAATAATGTAGGTATTTATTTATAATAAATATATTCCATCGTTTTTCACTTTTAGTTATTCGTTTTTAGTTCTCTTCTTGGGGAACTAGGATTCGAACCTAGACTGACGGAGTCAAAGTCCGCTGTCCTACCGTTAGACGATTCCCCAATATATTTAACAGTATAAAGACAAAATATCCTGCGTAAACAGGAGTGTGTTTACATATATACATTTACTGATACATTTCAAGCGAAAATTTACAATTATGCATTGAATTAATTCACGAAAATGGTACACTACTTCAATGCTCAATTTTTTTATCTTTTATAGAATGTTATATGAGGATTTTAACCTGACTTCAAGCAACAAGCGACCAATTACATATCGGAAATTATTTTGGTGCTATAAAACCAATATTAGCATTAGCAGAAAAAAACAAAGACGCAGAAATTTTTTTATTTTTAGCGATCATGCATTCATTTACGATGCTTCATGATGGAAATATATTAAGACAAAATAGTATCAATATATTGAAACTTTATGCAGCATGCTGAGCTGATCTCAATAGATTTATGATTTACAATCCTGCGGATATTCCGGGTCATGTTCAATTATGACGAGTATTGACGTGTATAACTCACATGGGATTTATGGAAAGAATGCACACCTATAAAGAAGCATTAGACAAATGAATAGCAAAAGATATGTGAGTATGATCTTTTTGTTACCCAATCCTTATGGCTGCTGATATTCTGTTGTATGATGCTGATGTTGTTCCTGTATGAAAAGATCAAAAACAGCATCTTGAATATGCAAGAGATATAGCAATGAAATTTAATGCACAGTTCGGTGAAACGTTCAAAATACCTGATGCCTATATTGAACCAGAAGTAGGAACCATACTTGGCGTGGATGGACGTAAAATGAGTAAATCATATAACAATTATATCTGACTTCTCGATGACGAAAAAACCATTCTCAAGAGGGTAAAACAAATTCCGACGAACACTCAGACCGTCGAAGAACCAAAAGATCCTGACCAATGCAATGTATATGCTATCTGTAAATTGTTTCTTACACCTGAAGAAGATAAAGCATTAAGAAAAAAATATGAAATGTGATGACTAAGTTATAAAGATGCAAAAGAATATTTATTTGAAAAAATCATAGAATTTGTAAAACCAATCCAAGAAAAATATGCGAAGATATCCGATAAAGAGATCATAGATCTTCTCAAAAAAAATGCTAAAAAAGTAAATGAATTAGCACAGAAAAAGATTGAAAATGTGTATAAGAAAATTTGATTTAGCTTATAATATTGTATCCAAAAAGATGAAAGAATGCCAGGAAAAATGAAAACAAGTTTGTGAAAAACACATACAAGTAGCAAGAAACGATGCAAACAATGGCTGTGCAGCAACAGCACGCAACCTGTATCAAATGTTTACTTGTGATATTTGTGAATATAAAAACAAATGGAATTGTGTTTCTTTGATAATGAATGATATTTTGAATCAGAAGAAATAATTTTTTAATTTCTATCTGAATTAATGGCTACACTTGTACTCCTATGAGGGAATACCATACACAATAAATCATGGATTCAGGAAGTAAACCAAGAGCTACTGCATTTTTACGATACCACTCACGTTCACAATTATCGCCACTGGAATCAAGAATGATGAACTATAAACTTAGAATATGAATGTGAACAACTTTGTAAGTATCTCAAAACACTTTCATGAAGTATTATATTATTTTGTAAATCATTATGATGTATTTTATGACTTAAAGCTATAGTAGAACAAGAGATATTTATCAAACAATGTATTTTTGTCTGATTCCCTCTAGGATATTGTGAACGCAATGGGTTTTCTACAGAAAAATATCTCAAAGAACTTACTTGTCCCGTACTATGGATTCAAAAAACAAATGATCCAGCTTGATGATATATAACAATAGCAGAAAAATTGTGATCACTTTCTCCTGCATTCACCTGTAAAGAAATTTCTGGTGATGATCATGATTATCAAGAAATTACTCTATTGAAAGAAATTATTTTAGATAATAATGCAAGATAAATGACTATACCAGAACCAATAGATTTGAGTATTGTGGACGATAAAACAATAAAAAAACTTCAAGAAAAACAGAAAAGATTACAACGAGTAATAGATGTGATCCATGAAAATGGACTTGAAAAAGACAAAGAATTTATGGAACAAATTGATGAACTCATTGATGCACTGATAGAAGAAAAAGAATAAAAAAAGAATAGAAGAAAAAACTGAATCACTACGATCCAGTTTTTTTATATTTAAAATATATATATGTTATTGAGTAAGACTTTCGCCGAATGGTATTGTTTCTGGAATTGGATTATCGATGTTTGGATTTGGTCAGATTCTAAATGGGAAATCTTCTGGGATATAATATCCTTTTATCTGACTCAAACACTTCAATACATTTGTTTGCCAATTGATAGGACTTGATGCGTAAATTTTCCCATCTTTATTTCCGTATCTAGAAAGTTGGTTGATGGTGTGATATGATCATAAATACGCATTGTTTAATGTCACAGCAATCGCTCTTGCTCATGCGTATGCGGAAGTGAAAGGAACCCTATCTCATCTATCATTGTTTCCTACGTTACCGATATTTGCGTTTGTACTGAGATATCTACCAAGAGTACTTTCTGCGAATGCGATACAAATTACCATATCCTTATCAATATTAGTATCTTTAACCACATCTTCTCGGAATGCTACTTGCCTGTATATTCCTACACCGTATCTTATAAGAAATTGACTTTCTCTTTTGGCTAAAGTTTCTCCCGTCATAAGATTAAGATTAGTTATGTCGATAGGTCTTGCATATTTATCTCTCAGATATTTAATCTGATATCCTTCTGGCAACGCCTCTTTTTCTTTTACAATGCTTGCATCCAGTATATCAAATGGATCCATTGCAATACCATCTTTGAAAATTTCGAAGGTGAGATTCGCTCCTTTGGAAATAAATCCTGCGCCTCTTGTTCCTGGCTCTCATCCACTGTATCCTATAAGCTGTCCTCTTCTTACTATATCACCTGGTTTGATAACTGTTTTGTTGAGATATTGATAGATGGTCACATATCCATCGGTGTGTACTATCATTGCTCGATTTATTCCTATTTCATCATTGTCTGCAACGAAATATACGATACCATTACGTGCAGCATATACGGGAGTTCATTGTATAGCTTTTATCTGGATTCCTATATGAGGGATTCCATATTCTTTTTGAAAGTTTATGTCGCCGAAATAGGTTTGAATCTCTTCGATAGGGTAGAGTGGCCATGCTAATGGATATGATTCGTTATCATTTTCTATTTGATTGAGCAATGGTATTTTTTTGTCCATATCAAAATCTACTTTATATACTCATTTTTTTATATCTTTAATCAATTCTACTGTTTTATCATATACTTCTTTCGTATTTTCAAAGAAGTTGTTGATGCTTAATTGTCTCTGTGTCGTGTCATTTTGATAGAGCGCCATAAATTGAAGAAGATAATTTTTCTTTTGTTGGAGTTTCTCTATCTGATCTTGATATTCTTGGATACTCTCTTTAGTCTTAGATTTTAAGTCGTTGAGCTTTTTTATCGTCTCTAATTGTTGTGTTTCGTCTTGCTGAAAGTTATTCATCAAATCGCTGAGCTGAAGTATCATTGATTGAACGAGCGTGTCATTTGCAAGCGTAACGGGAATATTGTCAGAATTTATCATCAATTTTAAATCGTCAATTTGATTTGTATTTTCGTTATACAGTTTATTATCTAATTTGTAGATGAAATTTGAAAAATCTTCTATGTATTGTTTGGTGTCTACCATACCTGATCTTGAAGCTTGAATATCTTTGTAAGTGAGAAGCATCAGCTTTTTGTAGGTAGATATTTTTTGTAATTTTTCTCCTATGTCCTTGGTTGTTTGGTTGATTGTTTGAATAACATTAACAATTTCTTTTCTTGTCGCTCTATATTTATCTGAAATAGTATTATCTGTCCCTCTTTCTTTTTCGTCAAGCACATAGAGTTCTTTGATTACTCCATCAAGATTGTTTTGAAGATCCTGCATGTTGGTCATAGCGCTTTCTACGTCAAAATCAGTTACTTCTGCAGTAGTAGCATTGAGTTCCTGTCCTTTACAGAGGCTAATCCCTCCTATAATAAATATGAGGACTGCGAGTCAAAGTTTGTTTTTCATTGGTAACATCAAGAATATAAATCACACTTAATTATATGCCAAAATAATTAAATAAACAAAAAAAACTGATTTCATTTCTCAGTATTACTTGACAGATTTATGTAAATATCTTAATTTACGTTATTTTCTGCTGTTTTATATATGATGTAGGGGTTCATTACTGTTTTATTATCCTTGGATAATCTGGAGCGTCAAATTTTTTGATGAAAAATGGCATCAATAAGAGGACGATACCAAAGAAAAAGAAACATATCTTTATTCATACAGTTCTACTCAAAAGATCTGATGTAATCATAATAAAGAAAATAATTATACTCGTCGCGATTCCATATGCGGCTGATCCATATTCTTTTCTATGGTCGTCTCCAATATGAAAAAAGTATCTTCATTCTAAAAGGTTGACTGCGATTCCAAAGAAAATCCCTGTACAGAATCAGAAAATATTTAACGTAATATAGTAGTCAAATTTATTTATGATATGTGGAAAATAGATAGTAGCAAGTCAGAATATGATTGTAAATATCATAGCGATTAATTTTCTTTTTCTCGTGAAAAGCATAGAAATAATTTGTCCTGCGATTGCGCCTATAAATGATATCACAATGATGACGATAGAACTTTTGGGTGTTCTTTGGAATATATCCACACCCATTTCCAGCATTTTTTGTCCGATGGCTGTAGAAATGGCTCGCAATGCTCCTATCGGCAAAAGCAATCGAACATATTTTTTAATAATTCCTATGATATTAGGGATTGTTTGTTTTAGTGTTTGTCTAAATGGTTTTGTTTCAAAGTGTCTATCGTAATTCATAAGCACGGTTAATAAACTTGCGACTACCAAAAGTCATATTATGGCTTGGAATCAGGTTGGTCATCGTTTTGCAAAAATAGTAAATCCTAAATAACTTCATAATAATATTCCTGTCAATATAGCAATATTGATTATACCGTTTATTTTTGCTTCTCCGCGATATGATTTTTGGATTTCAATACTGAGAATAATTGATTTAACAATCAGTCGCAGACTGTATGCAAACCCGATACTACTTACTAAAAGAACGAATACTCGAAAAGGGTAGTATCCAAGCATATTTCCTATAGCTAAGCACAATATAGCAATGAGTCATGAAAAAATAATTATGTTTTTTTTGCGAAACATATAGGCAAGCGATCATCATACAATATATGCGATCATCCCTCATAGGCTTAGATATCCTGCTATCTCTTCTAGTGATATGTGCACATCTTTGAGATAGGATCGAAGAAAAAATTTGAGTGTTGCGATAAATACGCTCCGAAGAAACGTTATTGTGATAAAAATAACCAGATTCTTATGTTTCATGTATATTATTGAAATGATTAAAAAGCCTTTAATTACTATCGATTAAAGACTAATTTCTATAATCTGATCCCAGATATCCATTTGTTGGATTTGTTGACTATGGGTGATGGTGTAGAATTTCATCTCTCTTTGTTTTACGAAATCTTCCAGCATATCAGCCACTTTGCCTACCGTATCAGCGTCAAGATTATTAATTGTTTCGTCGAGGAACAGAATAGGGGAGTTGATATATGATGAGATAGCCAGCATTCGAACAAGTTTCAGAATGATCCTTTGTCATCAGCTCAAGCTTTTGGTATCTCTTATGTCTTTTGAATCGATTATCTTTGCTTCAAGTTCGAGCTTGTCTGCATCGTTTTTTAGTTGCAAATTGATCTGATAATCTACTATCTGTGAGAGATAGCTATTGACGATATCGTTCAACACGGGAAGATGATCCTGGAGAACGAGCAATAAAAGCTCTTTAGAAAAAATAGTATACAAGTTTCCCAATATTGTTTCTTGTTCTTCCAACTTTTGTCTCTCGAGTTGGTGCTCTTTGAATTCATTGACGAGCATATCAATATCGTGGTAAAGCTGCTGCATAGTGAGATAATTTTTTTCTATGCGAGAGGTCGTAGTGACATCTATTTTCTCTTTTTCATTTTCTAATTTTTTTCGTTCTTGCTCTTTTTCTGCTATTGCCGTTATGAAATCGTTTACCTGTTTTTCTATGGACTCTTTCTGTGTAATCGCTTTTTGTAATTGTATTTTTCGTTCTTCGACTTGTTTGACTTCTTGCTCTAATTCGCTGATTTTTTTATCTAATTCTTTCGCTTGTCTGTCTTGGCTGGTGTATTCGGTGTAGAGTGTTTCAATTGCTTTGTAGTTGATTTCGTTCAGAAATGTTTTGATGACTTCAATCGTTTTCTCCGTTTCTTTTTGATGGTTTTCTAGCTCTTGAATTTTCTTGCTTTCTTGTTTTAATTCAATCTTGCTTAATGCTTTTAATTCTGTATTTAGTTTTTTTATCATCATTTCAATCTGTTCTTGCTGGTCTGTGAATGTTTTCTTTTGCTGCTCTAATTGATCGAATATTTTCTTATTGATGACCTTTATAAATGGACATGGTTCCTTTATTTTCTCGCAGGCAAAAGTTGCTTGTGTATCGATATTTCTTTCTAATTCACTTAATGTATTCAAAATATTTTTCATCTGATTTTCTTGGTCGTGTATTTTTTCTTCGAGATGTTTTTTTTGCGTTTCACTTTTTTCTGCTTCATTTTTGATTGTTAGTTCTTCAT
>JBAZRN010000030.1:0-13152 GCA_041663325.1 Candidatus Absconditabacterales bacterium
TAGAATCAACATTCTCTCATATGAAACAAAAGGTATGATTACACAGATGATTAAAAAAACAAAGAAAACTTAGGTTGATAGATCAATTTCTCTGAAAATAGCCACACAAAAAGTTCTATTATCCCTGTTTTTTTTATAATCTTAATTGAGATTATTTATTGTCCTTGCTTCTTCAATATTTTCATCTAATCCTCAGGATCTTAATAATTGTAAGATTCCTTCTTCATACTGTAAATCAAGTTCTTTTATCTTTTTTTCGATATCCAATGGATTGGTATAGATTTTAAGATCAATCATTTTTTTTACTTGCATTATTTCATTACTAAAAATATGCATATTTGCTTCCAGTGGATTTTCTTTACCTGTTTTTAGAGACATACTAATTTTATAGTTAAAAATATATATTACTCTTATTTTTTATATATTATATCTGCTTGAAACGTTAAGTACGTCATCAAAAAGAAAGCTAGGATGATGATGGGAATAGTTATATAACTGAGACTATATTGTAAACTTACATTATAGATGCTGTGGAGTCAAAATCATCCAATGATACCTAAGATAATTGGTATAATTATACTGTTGTTTCTTTTTGTTTTGATCATAATGAATGCGATCAAACTCGTTGAGACGATGTGGATCAATGTGCTGACTAATCCTCTGCCGATGAGCAAATTGACTATATTTACACTCTGGTTGTTCAACAAATTATTCACTATATACAAAATATTTTCTACTGCGCTAAATCACAATCAGACTAGGATACAGAAAAAGATTAGATTACTTTCGTTCGGTTCTTTATTTGCGAGAAACAGATTATTTCCTCCCGAATATTTCATATATTCCTCTGCGTAAGCGGAAACTAGATAATAGAGAAGCAATGAATTTATTCATACAAGGAATCCGCCGTAAGCGAGTGCTACGAAGAAAATTGATCAGATAAGAAGTATTTGCGCAATTCTTTTATATCGATTTCTAAAAAATATTGTTATGAGCACTACGAATATCGTACAATATGCTACGAATATCAATAAGCTTTTGGTGTCGATGATGTTTGTCAGCGCTAAGTTTTGTTGTCCTAAAAATCAAAGTAAATAGGTATATGCGAAAAGTGAGCCTACTATGATGGTTGCGAGTCCAAATACTTTGAGGGTTATTCAGATTTTAATTTTTTTTTGCGAAAAAATTGTATTTATGATCCGAATTCGTACATATACTAGTAATATGCTTGTGATGATTGGTCGAACTAAAGACAAAATAATGAATAATGAATAATTAAAAATTAATAATGTCGGAATATTTTTAATATTTTAATGTATTGAGATATTCGGTAATTACTTCTGTGTCTTTATCATTGCAAACGATGAAGAGTTCTTGTGCGGTTGCACCTTTGCTTATGATACATTTAATCCCACTGGCTGTCGGATAGGACACTTTGAAGCGCATTTCAGATGATCATTTTTGTTGTCTGGATATTCTTCCAGGTATTATTCTATTTATTAGCGAATGTTTTTCAATCTCTCTGATGAGAGTATGAAACTCTGGTAATATATGGTGTTCAGTCTTAGTCTTGATAAATTTGACCATAAGGACGGAAGGGTGCAAAGGAAATAAAGGGATGAAAGGTATTAAGATACTGAAAGATTGAATTGCGCAAATATAAGAAATTCAAATTACGATATATTATAAACGAAGTTTGAATTACGCCCGTAGGGCTACTATTTATTTCTTATTATATATTAATGAAACTTTCTGAATTACTTGGACGTGAAGACTTGAAAGAAAAGTTTGTGCTCCAAAAATTTCTTTGCACATTTTTATCATGCTCGAGAGAAGAATTGTGGACTGATATGGATAAGGAACTTTCTGACGAGATTATACAGAAAATACTGACTGCTTACAAGTCTTATGTAGAAGATAAAAAACCGTTGGAATATATTCTTGGGCATGTGGATTTTTTCGGGAGAGAATTTTTTGTCAATGAAGCAACGTTGATTCCTAGACCTGAGACGGAATATATGATCACCGCAGTGACGGAATTTATTAGCATGAAGCGTGAAGCATGAAGCATGAAGCACCATGATAATGTGCTGTTGGATATAGGGACAGGATGCGGAGTATTGGGAATTTCGGTCTTGTTGCAGAATCCTGGTTATTTTTCTGAAGTGGTATTTAGTGATTATTTCGAAAATGCATTAGAAATTGCTAAACGCAATTTCCAGTGACTAGTGAGTAGTAATGAGTGACGAGAAAAAAAATATGTCCAAAAAGTACAATTTTTACATTCGGATTTGTTGGATTTTTTGAACGATAAATCCTTGAATAAAGCTAATTTAGCTTGAACAAATCCCCCTGGCTTTGACTTTGCTCAGCCATCCCCCCTTAACCCCGGCTTACCGAGGGCAGGCAGGGAGGTTTTTAGTTGAAATATTATTCTTGTGGCTAATTTGCCGTATATACCTGAAGAGACGTTTGAAGCGAATGCAGCGGATAATGTCAAAAAGTGGGAGCCGAAACCAGCTTTTGTCGGGGGTGATGATGGATTGGATTATTATAGAATTATGTTGGATCAAATAATTAGCTTAAAGCCGAAAGCCGAAAGCCGAAAGCCAGAAACATTTGTCATGTTCTTAGAGATGATGACGTGGCAAGTAGATATTTTGAGGCAGTTGTATGATGATGTGTTTGTTTTTGAAGAGGTGAAGACTTTTCATTTTAATATCAGGATAGTGAAGTGTTGGCTGAGATAATTATGCTAATCATAATATATAATCCTCTTCATCAATATCTTTTTCTTGTTTCGCGATTGTAATATTTTCTGCTAAATCTTGAGCTGTTGTTTTTTTCGACTCAGACATTTTACCTAGATTTTTATAACTCATTTTTTTAAGTAATTCTATTTGCTCTTCATTATAAGAAGATCTTGCTTCTCAAGGAGTGAATAATTCATTCATTTACTTTATTTACTATATAAATAAAAAATCCCCCGTTTTTCCGGGAGAGTATAAAAAGTGACAATCGGAAAAACTTATCTGCGATGGTAGAGATAGTGGAGATGGAGCGTTTTGCTTGTAGATAGTATCATGTTATCAAGGGAGGAGACATAAAAGTGGGGTGGCTGACGAGGATCGAACTCGCGACGAACAGAGTCACAGTCTGCTACTCTACCAACTGAGCTACAGCCACCGTACTTTATCTAGGTAAAGTATATTGTTTAAAAATGAAAAATCAATACTTTATTGCAATAAAGTATCTAATAGTTATTATAAGTTTATTTAAACTATAAAAACTATCATGGAAAATTTGGAATTGCAAAAAGCATCTGAGAATCTTCAAAAATCTTTTCTCAAACTTAAGACATCAAGCCAAATGTTTGCTTTTATGAGAGATTTACTGACTGAGGATGAAATTGTAGAATTTTCGCTTAGGTTAGACATAGCTTCAAGATTACATCAATGACAAAATTATAAAAAAATAGAAAAAGAAACGTGAGCATCTTCTACAACCATAGCTAGAGTGGCTAAATTTTTGAAAGGGAAATTTGGCGGATATAGAAAGGTATTGAAATAACTGGTATAATCTTTCATTAAAAAAATAGCCAGCAAAAACGCCGACTATTATTATCATATTTTTTTTACACATGAAGTTTCTAAAGTTAGCTGTTTTTCAAGTTATCTTGTCTTGCAATATAACTTTTGTCTTCATTTGGCGCTTCGAATAGCAGTCCTTTTTTTAAAGAAAGTTTTTTGATAAACTGGTAAAATCTTTCCTCATCGTACTCCATAATTATTACAAAGAAATAATTCCCATTTGTACGATCAATGTACTCGACTGGAATTTCTGACGAAATTTTATTTGGTTTAGAACCTTCGTTAGGATGGTTCAGAAAGAAACCTTCTTTAATGAACGCTTCTTTTAAAGATAAGAATAGATCAATGTGTCCAACTGGAATTCTTAGCATTATTTTAATCTGTCTTTGATAGACAAAGACTTTATTGTTTTTGTTTGTCATATTTTTTTTATTTTAAATCTTATATCTATTTGTCACTTAAAGTCAATTTATTGTCATGTTTGTTATTATTGTGGTTGAGTATAAAATCTTCAATGATTTTTACTTTTTCAGTAGATCAGATATTTTCGTAAAACTCTTTCATCTGTGTCAATGGTAGTACTGGAATTTTAATATTGTCCCGGTCTTTTTCTATTATATAGTCGAACATATCCATGTTTTTGTTCTCCTCCTCATAATACGCTACTTCTACCTCTATTCATTGTACGTCGAAGATAATATAATGTTTGTATCATAATATTTCTCTTTTTTGAGTCTGTCATTCCTTTTTTTTCATTCAAAGAAATGTCTTCCTGAATATATCATATCCTACTTGATTTGTTCTGATATCTACATCTTTTGGTAATCTTGGTATTCATCGAATCATTAAATTTACTCCTCCGTCAAATCTTCGCATGATGTCTTTGTCTTTTATCTTTTCTACAATAAAATGTACCACTTGAATAATATTTTTTTCTGCTATTTGTTTGTTGTTGTTTGTCTCCATGTGATTGATTTTGAATTATAAACTTTCTAGTTTTCTTGCGAAATAACTGTCTTTGTTTTCAAATGTCACATGAATTGCTAATTGGCTTCCCATGACTTCACTCAGTTTTTCTTCGATGTATCTCATATTTTCTTTGTTGCTGAAAATGAGCTGTGCTACTTTGCTGATAGTGATCAAGTAGATACCGTCACTGGTAATTTTATTTATTACGATGCTGTCTTTGAGGCTGTTTTTGATAGATGGTTTATCTATTTTTTCTAGTAATTTCGTCAAAATAGTTTCAAATGTTTGTTTGTTTTCTTCCATATTTGTCTTTGTGGAATGGTTAAATTGTATTATCGTTCCATGCTCTAAAGAACATGGTTCGTATTTCTTTCTAGGTGTTTATGGATCGCGACTTTGTAGACGATCGTAGGATAAGGATAATATCTGATGTTTCCGATGATGTCCGTGAATGTTTCAGATATTTTGGTAGAAAAATTTATATCTTCAAGAAAAATCTGATCTATGTACATTAAGGTTTGTTTTGCGAAATTATGGAGATCTATTCCTTGATTGTGAATATCGTCAACTTTTTCGAAAATCGTTTTCGCGTCGCCTGTTTGGATCAGATGCAAAAAATCTTGGATCAGTGTCTCTGATGCGACACCGAGAAATTTTGTAATATGCTGTTCGTCGATGTTACCTAGAACGCTCACTTGATCTATGTATTTCACTGCGTCGCGCACACATCATTCAGCTATTTTAGCGATCAATTCTATTGCTTCATTGGTTGCGGTGAGTTTTTCTTGCTCACAAATTGTTTTGAGAAATTTTCCTATTTCCTTCTTATCTACTTTTTTGAAATTGAAGACCTGACAACGTGAAATGATGGTTTCAGGCACTTTTTGGATTTCTGTCGTTGCGAGAATAAAACACACATTATCTCTTGGCTCTTCGATAGTTTTCAAAAGCGCATTGAATGCTCATTTGCTCAGCATGTGGACTTCATCTATGACATATATTTTTTTCTTGAGATTTGCTGGTGGATATGCCGCTTTATCTAAAATCTCTTCTCTGATGTTATCCACTCCTGTATGTGAAGCAGCATCAATTTCTACGTAATCCAATGTCTTCCCTTCATTGATTGTTTGGCAGTTGAAGCATTTATTACATGGGTTTCCGTCATGAAGATCTAAACAGTTTATCGCTTTAGCTAAAATTCTTGCAGCAGTCGTCTTACCTGTTCCTCTCGGTCCGAATAAGAGATAATTATGATGCATCTGCTTGTGAGTGCTCATTTGTGCTTTGAGAATTTCTGTGATGTGTGTTTGTCCAATGATGGTGTCAAAGGTTTGTGGGCGATATTTATTTGCGAGAGACATAAAACTTAGTGAAAAAACTAAAAACTAACAGTGGACAACGAACGAATTGCAGCCCCATAAACTATGGTAAATTACAATAGTCCATAATTAAGATGGTTCATATACTATTCACTATTAACTATTCACTTTTCATTAGTTCTTGCAGTGTAGTCATTCATTGTAAATTTTCAATTAGAAAACTTTGATAAAATAAATTTGACAGATTTAAATAAATAGATATACTATATTAGTTTTATCTTCCTGATATATTATATAATGGGTACAATACTTCCTGAACAAATTAAAAGTACATCTCTTTCTCCTCAGCAACAGCATACTGAAATCATTCATCAAACTAATGAAACTGCTTTTGATGCTCTTAAAAATTACCCAGATGAATGCAGGCATATAGAATATTTTATCAATGCTGTAGATTGAGACGAAGGAAATCTGTGAAGATGAGAACAATATCTTCGTCTTACTTTGAGTTCTATGAGCGGAGAATTTCAAACATTTCTAGAAACATTTCATGTGAATTGGGAATTAATTTTTGATTATCTCCAGAATAATCTCTATTATAAAGTTTTGGAAGAACTTGTAAAAATACCAGATTTTACGAATTTAGTAAAGGAGAAATTACAGGCGATATAATGATTGCTCTTTGCTGCGTTAATTAATCGGCTTTTCTTTTTTTGTTTCCAAAAAATCTTTGAGATGATCTATTTCTTGAGTTATTAGTTTATAGGCTGTAGGATTTCTTTTCTTTGCTACATGAAGAAAGTATTTTTCGGTTTCTACTATTTTGCGTTGTATTTTATATATATAAGTCAATTATCTCGAAAATATTTGAATTCTGGTTCTTAAATTTTTATCTGTATCTCGATTTAGGTGGAAAGTCTTTTCTATCGCCAAATGACTTTTTGACTCAAAAATCTCTTTTAGTCCCGAATTCTTTCTTCGGTCAAAACTCTCTTCTTGGTCAAAATGTTTTCTTGTCTCCAAATTCTCTTCTTGGGTATGCTGGTCTGCCAGAGGCAAATGAACCTGCTTCTCATCTGGAAGGGAATGGTCTTCTTCTTCATCTATCTCAACTTCAGTCGGTCTCTTTAGCTCTATTGATGATTGACTTTTTCCCATTGATTGTTTTGTTGGCAAATGAACTAGTTATTTTTTCTGCATTACTTGATGAAACACTGATAAAGGAAAAGTCATCCATCATTTTTAGATCGTCGATATCTCTTCATTGTACTCCAGATTCTTTGGTGATCAATTCCAAAAGTGAGCGTGCTGTGTATCCTTCTTTTCTTCCTAATGCCACAAAAAGTCTTGTCTGTCCTCACTGTCCTCATTTGCTAGGAAATCTACTTTCTCTTGTCTGCTGAGCAATATCGTGATATTTTTTCTGATCAAAATCGCTTTCATAATGCATTTTCAAAAGCGCCGCAACCACGTCGCGAGGATTGGTGTTTTCTATCAAACGATCTGCAATTTCTACATAATTTTTATGACTTTCTTTTTCGATCACTCCTTGGATGTTTTCATTTAGTTTATCTTTTTTCTTTTCTATTACTCATTTGATATCAGGGATTACTCATTTTTTGATATCTACTTTATTCACTTTTTTAATATACGACATCTTGCTATATTCTCTTGGTGTGATGAAAGTAATTGCTGTTCCTGTTTTTCCCGCTCTTCCTGTCCTTCCTATTCTGTGGGTGTATCTTTCAGCATTTTGCGGTATGGCATAATTGATGACGTGTGTCACATCGTTGACATCGATTCCTCTTGCTGCAATATCGGTAGCTACCAGAATATTTACTTTTTTATCTTTGAAACGCTGGAGAAAATGCTCTCTTTGTTTTTGCGCTAAATCACCATGAAGACCTTCTGCGCTATATCACTCATCATTCAACTTAGATACTAAACCGTCTACGTCAGCTTTTGTATGACAGAAAATTATTCCATAAAAATCTGTTTCGGTGTCCATGATCCTGCGAAGCAATTCAAATTTATCTCTTTCCTGAACCTCAAAATACGTTTGATCTGTTTGTTCGCCTGTTATCTCTTTGTTCTCTGCAGCTATTAATTCATAGTCACCTATATATTTTTTTGCTATTTGTAAAACTTCTCTCGGCATCGTCGCCGAAAAAAGCAAAACCTTTTTTTCTGGATTTGTTTCCTTGAAAATAATTTCGATATCTTCAATAAATCCCATATCCAGCATCTCATCCGCTTCGTCGAGGATAAAATAAGAAATATTTGTCAGATCCAATGTTTTGCGTTTCAAATGATCCATGATTCTTCCTGGCGTTCCTACTAGAATATCAATTCCTCTTTTGAGCGCTCTGATCTGAGGATCGTAGGATTGTTTGCCATAAATCGCCATAACCTTGAGGTTTTTATTCCCTTGAAGCGAATTTATTTCGTCCGCGATTTGCATAGCAAGTTCTCTTGTAGGGGCTAGAATAAGCGCTTGCACTTTATTTTTTGGCTGTAATCTTTCTATCAAAGGAATTCCAAAAGCTGCAGTTTTCCCTGTTCCAGTCGCTGCTTGTCCTATGACGTTTTTTTCTCCTTTAAGTAAGAGAGGAATAACTTTTTCTTGAATCGGCGATGGGGTGACAAATCATTTCTTTGTCAACGCTGCTAATGTTTGTGCTCAAATTCAGAGGTCTTTAAATGTGGTCATGTGTAAACTAAATGATAAAATGTAATTTGCTTTACATAATTTGACTACAAAATGTAATTTATCCGCTAAAGCGGATGTAATATGCTTCGCGTATATTCACTCCTTTCAGTCGTGTAATTAATAATTACCATCAATTACGTCCGACAGGACAAATTACGGATGAAGTCCAAATTACAATTTATTACATTCACGAAGTGAATATTTTTTGTCAAATAAAAAAAGCTCTCATTTGATTCTTCATACCATGTTTACCTTACCAGGCCACTCTTGGATAGTCCTAGAGTATACCGCTGGAAGGACAAATGAAGAGTGAGAACGCTTTTACTACGATTGAAATAATCACCTATATACTAAGGAAACGCTTTGTAATTGCAATGACTAATGATTAATGATCAATTACTAATTATGGGAAAGGTTGATATTGCAAACGATGAGTGATTTACTATTATATTTTAGCTAAAAGCTAAAAACTTTAAGCTTAAAGCCAATTAATTCAACACATAATCTTTTACCATTTAAGCTTTTTGTTATGGAATTGACAATTCATCGCCAACAAATGGACAAAGCTATCCAGTTTTTGCAGACAGAACTCAAAGCACTTCAAGTGGGAAGAGCTTCAGCTGGTTTGGTAGAAAATATCACCGTAGAAGCGTCATATGGACCTATGAAAATCCCTCAAATTGCTCATGTTACTATCATGGATGGACAAACCATCAAGATTGAACCACGAGATAAAAATGAACTTAAACATGTAGAAAAAGCTATTTATGATGCTAATGTATGACTCACTCCACAAAACGAGGGAAGTTATGTCATCGTTAAAATACCTGCATTGACTCAAGAAAGAAGATCTGAAATCACTAAACAGGTAAAGATTATGGGTGAAGAAGTCAAAGGACGTATCAGAATGGCAAGACAAGATGCTATGAAAGATAATAAAGTTGTCTTTGATGCGAAAGAGATTGGTGAAGACGAAAGCAAAAGAAATGAAAAAGAGATTGATGTTTTGGTCAAAACAATGAATGAAAAAATAGATGAACTTGTGAAAAATAAGTCTGAGGAGATAATGACTATGTAACTTAGCGTAAAGCATGAAGCTTCAAGCTCAAAGCACTATATAATTATATTGTGCATTCAGCATTTAGCATCTTGCTTGTGGCTAAAATTTTATTATATAAAATTTTATTATGTTGTGAATGTTGTTTACAGAGATTTTGTATCGTCCGATTTTCAATATTTTGGCTGTGTTTTTAGCTATTTTTGGTGGTAATCTCGGTATCGCTATTGTGCTTTTGACGATTACTATCAGATTACTTATGGTCAAACAAACGCTTGCTGGCAATGATATGCAAAAAGGAATGTGAGCGCTTCAACCAAAGCTTACGGAAATCCAAGAAAAATATAAAGATGATCCAAAAAAATTGTCCGCAGAGACGATGAAGGTTTTCAAGACTGACGGAAAAGGCGCATTCAAATGATGTCTTATGATGCTTATCCAAATCCCTGTCTTTATCTGACTCTATTACGTCATCAGACATATGGCGGCAGCCACTATACCACAAGAATGGCTCTACAGTTTCTTCCATAGTTTCGGCGCTCGTTTCGTAGAATCTGACGCACTCAAGACATGAGTAATTAACACTCATTTTCTTGGTATGGATCTTTTGGGCACCAAAAATATCGCACTTACTATCATAGCCGCAGTATTCACCTATTTACAAACTAAACTCACTGCATTTGCTAAGCCTGCGACACCAACTGTGCCAGGACAAAAGGTGCCTGATATGGGTAAAATGATGTGATTTATGAACATCTTCCTTGTCTTTATGATTGGTTCATTCGTGTATAGTATGCAAACAGGTGTGGGTCTCTACATTGTAACCACTACTATTTTCAGTGTTGCACAATATGGTTGGCAGTACAGAGTATTATTAAAAGTAAAATGGATAGAGTGGACAAGCAGAGGGAAAGGTGTTGTGATAAACCCAAAATAAAAATTAGTGAAAAGTGAATAATGAAAAGTGAAAAGTGTTGGAAAAATTTTGATATAAAATATTCAATTATTTTTCACTGTTAGTTTTTAGTTTTTCACTTGTTTTAAATTTATGATTTTCAAACAAATTATTCTTTTGCTATTACTTATCGCTATTCTATTTTTTTCATTACGAGTGATCTATGGGTTGCTCGTTTTTATGTTTAAGCGTGATAAGTCGGCGATGTACGTGCCATCGTTCAATAGGCATATCAAACTTATGAAAAATAACTTGAACCTTATTTGCTGAAAAAAACTTGTAGATTTATGATGCGGTGATGGAAAAGCGATGAGATTTTTTGCTGATACATTTGGTATACAATGTGACGGCTATGAGTTGCAGCGCTTTCCCTATCTCTATGCGAAACTGCTTAATTGTCTCTTATGATATACTCAATTAAAACTTTATAATAAAGATTTTTCTCAGGCAGATCTCAAACGTTATGATTATATTTATGTGTATCTTCTCCCCAACCAAATGGCAGATATTGAACCACGAATTTTCAAAAATATGAAATCTGATTCTCTAATAATTTCCAATTCATTCCAATTTGCTGTGCATAAACCATATCAAGTAATCAAAGACAAGAAGGGGAAGGCAAGCATATTTTTGTATCGTAAATAGTAAGGGAGGGTCTTTTTTGTTTTAGTGTCATTCCCGACCTGATCAGGAATCCATACAAAAAAGCAAACTGGATTCCCTTTTTCAAGGGAATGACGCTGGAATGAAAAAAAGGAATGACGTCAACATAAGCTCAATCCTCCCTATAAAAAAACTTTATTTCTGACTTTCTTCATGGATCATCTTGCTATCATGAAAAAAAACCGGTGACTGACCAAAAGAATACTCACTGGACAAAAGACCATCGAGACGCGTCGATATATGAACAAAAGCGCTCCATGGGACAAAATTACAGCTGATGATACCGTTTATTTCAAAGATTCTGGCTCGCTGGTCAGTGTACAAGCGAAAGTTTCTCACGTCGAACAATTTGCTGATTTAGATGAAAGAAAAAGAAAAGATATTCTTAAAAAGTATAGTTACGAGGATATCTGAACGACAACTATTTTGCCAGAGATTTTGTCGTACGTGAAAGGAAAAAAATATTGCATCATCATTCATCTTGCTAATTCTCGTGCTGTCAAACCCTTCGAGATAGATAAGACGTGATATGGTGTGATGAGTGCTTGGATAACATTACCGAATATTGAGAAAATCAGAATATAATTTATTTTTCAACTGTTTTCAAAACATCTATTTTTTTGACGCTTAGATATGTAACTAATCCTATAATCCCCATAAGGAAGATCGGTGTTATCCATACTGTTGAAATTCCTAAGCCGCCATCTTTGGGCGCTTGTGTAAGAAAGTCGCCAATTGATGCGCCAAGTGGACGAGTCAGAATATACGCGCTCCAAAATGCGAATATTGCATTCAGATTGATTTTTTTGGATTTGAATAAATAAAATATGACGGCAATCAGCGCGATTGCGCCGGCAAATACCAAGCCTGCTTGTACGTATCCGATACCCAATCCTTCTGATAACAAGTCGCCACCTGCAGTTCATAAAGCGAAGGTGAAGAGTATCGCTAGCCGATAAAACGCTTCTCTTCTCGCAGTAAAGATAGAATGGATTGATAGCGTTTTTTCAAAGAGATACCAAATCACAAAAACTACTGCCAAAGCGATACTAAATATTATTGTTGTGGTAACTAAACTAATACCTAATCCTTCAACCATCTGATCAGTAATCAACGTTCCTACAATACTAATTAATATGACAGCAATCCAATAGTTTGCAGCGACATATCTCTTGAGTTTGAATTGTATCACAAGTATGATAGCCAACAAACCGCTTATTACGTATGACGTATTCACCAAGCCGAAATGCAAATTGAAAGAGAGAAAGTCTGCCGCAGTTTCGCCTATGGTCGTCCCTAATACCTTTATGATCCAAAAATAAATAGTAATTTCTGGAACCCTGTTCATCATCTTGTTAAACTTTTGTAGCGTTTTGGTCATAAGAAAAAATAACAAATAAAATTTTGTGTGTATTGTATAATGATATACTGTCAAAATTTCGTCAAAGTCTATGACTTTCTTTTATACCGAACCGCTTTCGAAATCTGCAATTATTTCGTTTCTTTCATACTTACAATTTCTCAAATATTAAAAAAGGATAGATTTTTCTATCCCTTTTGACGTTATATATAATTTGCAATGATTTATTTCTCACTTCCTACATCATTGTCTCCATCTTCGATTTCTTTTGTACCTTCGTTTCTGCTTTTGTCATAATGTTCAGCTCATCTTTTTCCAGTTTTTACGATTGTTCATTTTACAACATCTACTTTAACTTCTGTTTTGTTATCCAATACAATGGTATATACAATCGTCCCATCTTCATCTTCTGTTACCGCAAAATAGAATTGTCAGTGAATTTCCAAGAATAGAATTGTCAGTAGTTTGATTATCTTGAATGGATTTCCGTGAAGAGTAGCTCTTTCGTTCATGTAAATATCTTAATGTG
>JBAZRN010000031.1:0-11432 GCA_041663325.1 Candidatus Absconditabacterales bacterium
TGTTGTTGAAAAAAGTGGTGTAATGGCGGAAGTAGATACGCTGATCAATGAATTACATACGCAGGAAACAGATGAAAATAAGCTTACTGAGCCAGATATTTCGTTCTTAGAAAAAATAATCCAAAAAGTAAAAGATTTAGGAAAATAAAAACTTAGCTGCAAGCTGCAAGACGCAAGAACTATTACCATGTATCAAAAAATATTTTATCGTTTAGTCGTTTCAAAATATGAATACTTTGTTTGAGATTATCAAGTGAATTTTCTTTTTTCTTACCGTAGTCGTAGGATTGTTTCTTATCAGAGGAAGCGTGATTTTTGGCGCAGAATATCAGGTATTGATCAAACAAATGTTGATGCCGGGATATTTAGTTTTTTGCGGATTGATGTTTGGATATATTATTGCGCGCATCCAACTCGGATATGAAGATGATCATCCTCACAAAAATAAAATCTACGTGAGATCATTTATCTTTGGCGTGGTTTTAGGAATACTTCTTGCGATAATTTATATGTTTATATAGAAATAGGCGTTAGTCTTTAGCTATTAGACGTTAGAAAAATGAAAAAAATATATATTCTGATGTTACTATGTTGGTCGGTGCTACTGGTTGGGTGTGGATCCAAGACATCATTTTCCATTACTTTTGATGAATTCTCTTTCAAATTTTATGATAACAACAAACAATATATCACCTTACCATCAGGAACCAGTAGTATAGGAATGAAGGTACTTACAGAGATGAAAGAAAAAACTGTTGAAGGAAATACAGGATTTATCAATTCATTGATTATTATAAGAATGCCCATTCAATCATGAATCAGCATCAAACAGCTTGTCGAGTCAAATACCAACAAGCTCCAACTCAATCTCTTGAAATATAAGTCTACGGATAATGCGAGCAAAAAAGTGAAATGCGATGATCTACAATATTCTTGATATGTGACTGCCTTTTCCTATCTATTAGACAATCAATCTTTATACGGTGGACAATACTTTTTTATCGATGAGCAAGCGCTGTATCTCCTTTCACTTAGCAGTGATGACCAAAAAGATATTACAAGCTTTATCAAAAGTATATGAACACTAAAGTGTAATTAGATACTAGATTCAAGATGCAAGAACTATTTAGCGATATAACTCTAAAGTTCATGCCTCATGTATCATGTATCAAAAATTCATCTTTTAATTTTTTAATCCATACCATCATGACATCACAATCAGACTTCTTCAATGAACCAAGCAATCTCAGCGGATGGCAGTTGGTAGGAAAGGTGTTTATCGGTATCCTCATCTGAGGAGTCATTGCTGCATTATTGTTTGTGATTCTTTCATTTATGGGGGGAATGTTCACAAGCGCATTCGGTCAGCAAGGAGTTTCTACCGTCAACCCTCTTTTGTCATTAGTATTATTATTCATTGGATTCCTTAGTACCTTCATTGGAAATATCGCTGTAGGTGGAATATATAGTCTATTTTACAACAGAAAATATTACAACACAAGCAAAATGTTTGGTCTCCTGTTTTTGACCAACGGAATTCTGTTTTTCTTTCTTGCTCCTGTCTATATCGTATTTGCAAGTCAGATAGATGTTCTTTTCCTTCTCTTAGGATTTCATATCCTTTTCTCGGTATTTACTTCAGCTGCTCAGATAGAATTTTCTACAAATCCAAACTATAGCGCTTCATCATTGATGGGGGATATTCTCTGATTTGCATTAGCATTTCTTGCATATTCTTTGATCTACAAACTATCTGGATCTGCGGCAGTGCAGCAAAAAATTTACTTATTTATGCTGTTGCCTCCTATACTTGGATATGGATTACTCCCTTTTGGAGCAGGTATCCGAGAGAAAGTATATTATAAATCTTACGAATTAGGAAATAACGGATTCTACATTCCGTCTTGTACAGAAACAGATGGCGAAGAAACAGACGGAACTGATACGACTAATACGGGAGACGACGTAAACGTAGAAAACTAATTCACAAATAATGATATATGATAAATTATAGATTTTTTTTATTCATCTCTATTAATTTATCATTTCTCATCTCTATTAATTTATCATTTCTCATCTATCATTTATCATTAGTTATTTAGTTAGCATGTATCTCTATCACATAGCATCACTTATCAAATTTGTGCTTGGGCTTCTTATCTTGCTGATCACGTACACCTCAATCAATGTGTATGAAGACCCCGTGATCGGCATCGGACTAATCATTCTCTGATTGTTTATCGCTGCGCGAGGAGCAAGTTTTTATCTATTTCTCGGTTTCCAAAAATTTTTTCGTGATCTTCCTAAAGACCGTTTGATCAAAGATAGTTACAAGCTTTCACTCTTGTTCGGAATATATGTGCTCATCAACGCGTTATTTCTACTTTTAGGATATCGAAGCAAATTTCTCTGACTTATCCTTCTTGTGGGATTTATCATTCTCCAGGTAGCTTTATTTTCTGAGCAAAAGAAAACGACCAATGAATTCCCAAATATCTAAAACTATAAAAAAGATCGAAGAAAAACTCAAGACCGTCTATGATCCAGAATTTCCTATGGTCGACCTCTATACCTTATGACTGATTTACGACGTCACATTTTCTCCAGAAAAAAAGATGGTTGCTATCCTCATGACCTTTACGACTCCTTTCTGTCCCATGGCGGATATGATCAAGGAAATGATAAAAAATGCAGTGCTCGAAGCAGTTCCCGATGTTTCTGTTCAGATAGAAGTTACCTTTGAACCACCACGAAATCAGACAATGATCAAAGATAAGGATCTGCAAAGAATGTTTATGTAGATTTACCAATTTATGTAAGGATTGAAATATGTATGTTTACTATAGAGGTTCAGTATGAGATAATTCTGCAAATGATCTTTTTACGGCTTCTTTAATCTCATCTTTTGTTACTGTTTCGTATTCCTTTTTGGAATATATCAGAACTGGCACCGCAGTTCATTTTTCAACGAAAACGATAAATCTGAATCATCATCTTTTACCCGTAGGGATTGATGTATTCATTCGTCTTTCTTTGTACATATTACCAAAAAGACAAATCGCAAATTCAGGATTAAATGTGTGTTTGAAATTTAAATAATCAATCTCTACTTTTGGATAGAGTTTCTTTAAAGCTTGAATTTGTGAATGAAAATATTTGGTTTCTATAAATTTCATATTTTCTTAGAAAATTTATCGTGTAAATCCACAAACTCTTTGTCTTTGGTAAGTTCTTCCTTGAGTTTCATGTCTTGGATCATTTCAATCCCATCCAAAAGTGAATTATTGAGATAAGTTTCAAGAATCTTATTATCTTGAAGATACAGATCGTATTTTGGTGGTAATTGTAAGGTTACGGTAGTCATTTTTGACGCAATAGATATATAAACATCATATATCATATATATATAGTGATTTTCTTTTATTTTTCAATGTTATTTCTATAAATTAATTTTGAGCCATGTCGATAGATCATTTGATAGCAAATTACTTCAGAACTTTCATCGCTCGCTGGCGAAATTGAATGGCTCTAGTAGAGTTGGTGCGATAACCAACAGCGATAATTGAATCGAGATTATAAAAAGTTATTTCTCTTTTTGCTTGTCTATCTCCTTCTTTTTGAACTGTTAGAAATTTTTACACTTGTTGAATTTTTATCCAATTCTCCTTCTTGATAAATATTTTTGAGATGTTTCGTTATTACTGTCCTATTAACATCAAAAAGCTCTGCCATACGATCTTGATTTAGCCGAATATTTTCATTATGCAAAAATACTTCTACTTTAATGTTCCCATTGGGTGTGGTATAAAGTAAGAATTCAGTAAGTTCATCTTTGATTGATGATTCGTTCATAGGAACATGAATAGACAAATAAACTGCTGTTGTCGGCAATTATACTTCTTCAACCCATTTTTTCAATCTAAATTATCTGTGCTAAAATCTTACTTTTTCTCATACCCTTTTCTCATTTCCCCAAAGATTTTTCAAAAACCACACGAAACACTAGTTATTACCTAGCTCAAAAAAATCCTCAAAATTTGCTTTTTTTGAGGTTCTGATTATAATATGTAACTCAGAGTTATTTATTGCTTAAAAAGTAAAAAATGAAAAAAAGATTAAATTCTACTACACATAAAATGAGAAGAGAATCCGCAAAATTTCAGAGAGAAAAAACTCCAGAGCAAAGAATAAAACTTTCTAAAGTCGTAACTTCTAAAAAAGGCGAAATGAAAGAACTTTTACAACTTGAGGAAAACAAAGAGAATACTCTTTTGACAGATGTTTTTGATGTCTTGGAGAAAAGTTGATTTGGTGAGCATTCGCCTATGCATATGGAAAACTATCTTGGGAATACTATGAATATCTTATTCTGATATGGTAGTCAAGAAACGGCAAAAAATAACTATGAAAATATTGTGGATTTATTAAAAGATATGCAAGATTTGGAACTTGTAAATGAAGATGATAATTCTGCTAGTTTCAAAACAAAATCAAGAAGTAATATAAAAATTTCTCATAAAGATTGAGATACTTCAGTTAGTTTATACTGAACTTTTAATGGCAAGGCGATTGAAAAAGCAAAAAAAGAATATCGACGATTTGCTAATTCAAAAAATAGAAATGAAGAACAAGAGGCAAAAAGATATGAAAAGGAGTATCGGGAAAGATATGATAAAAGATAGAGGAGGGCTTATATTTAGGTAATCTTTGGGAAGAAATATTTAATTGAAATCTGCATTTCGGTGCATATTTTTTCTTTCCTAAAAAAACTACTTGTCCACGAAGTAACGATAGCAACACAAATTTACAATTAAGATATAAATAAAAAAAAGCTCAGACAAAAATATCTAAGCTTTAATTCTTTTTTAAATAATTTTCATTTCATTTCAGTGAAATAGGCTTTCTTGAAAAAGGTAGCAATGTAAACATATTTCGCGTCTTTTTGCGGACCAATGTCGAATTCCAGGTATTTAGTATTTTTATCTGGATGTTCTACGAATTCGTAAAGTACTAATGCTGATCCTGAATTAGGAATTTGTAATTCTTCCCTTACGAGAATTCCGGTTTCTTTAATCTTTTCCCATATCTGGTTGCACATTTTTTCAAGCTCTTCATAAAGCCCGTCTTGTCTCCATGTATTTGACAGAAACAACTCAATATAGATTTTTTTTCTATCATTTTTACTGTTTTGCTTATACCAATGCGTAGTAATCCCTTTGAAGCTACTTGTAAAATTTTTTGCAACAAAATGGAAATTTACATCAAAGTGGTCAAAGATTTTTTGTAAGTCTTCATAACCGATTGTGTTTTTGTTTTCGCTCATAATAGTATCGTTTAGGTTTTTATTTTGCCTATATAAGTATAAAAATCTCTTTCAGAATATCAACACTATATTCCCCGCTTTATTTTTTAGTCAGAAAATAAATATTATTTAACGTCTGGGCTTGATCTGATGCCACAGATATTTGCCTTTCTGCTATGTGTTTTAGAACCAAAACAGGGGTATCCCATCATTTCGATAATAATTGCGAAAATATCTCTTTATCTTTAATTTTATGAAAGCTACCTTTCCCCATTTGCTTCTTTCTTAAATTTTTGCCATTTTTAATATTTATTCGATTCTGCTTAAATAATTCTTGTATTCCCAGTTGCAATGTTTTATAAGTTGTTGCTAGAGTTCCATTGTTTGTGTCTAAGGTAATTTCTTTCTGAACAATAATATCGCCGGTATCTATTCCTTCGTCTAAATAATGTATCGTCACTCCTTTTGGTGTGTTATCTATAAAGCTCCAAAAATTAGGATCTGCACCACGATTCCATGGCAAATAAGAAATGTGAAGATTTATCGCATTATTATAAAATTTTCCGCGACGTTTGCTGCGCGTGAGTTTCATTTTGCCCAACACCTCGTTAGATAGTATATAACGGTAACCATAGCTTATAAGAAAGGTTATATTATTTTTACCAATAAAAGACGATTCTATTGTTTCAGAAGTTTGAATAATTGTTTCGCCTTGATTTTTCAGCCAATCCAACAACGGTGAGTCACTTGGTCCTAAAAAAAGGATCACATCTTTATCCACCATTTATGTATTTCTCTAATAAAAATAAGTTGCCTATTGCTATGCTTTATGACTTTATATCAAAAAATTTAATTTTACAAGGTCTTGTCTGTAACTATTTTCCCTTTTACGCAGCCATTCAATGCATCTCTTCTGACTGCTTCCGCCCAAAAGTTTGCTAAAACAGTGCTGGAAGTATAGGATACATCTCGTTTTTCCAATAATCATTTCATGACGATATAACTTTCACAGACAATATATTTGCTTGGATTGGTATTTTTTCCGATGAGCTTATTTGTATAGGCAGTTCTCCATTCGTTGTAATAGGGGTTTTGGAAGCTGACATACGTAAACGAGAGATCGTGTTTGGTGATCAGAGGAATATCATATTTTTTTAATAAATAGATAACCGCGTCCATAAGTTTTTGATTGCCTATCGTGGCAACTGCATCAGTAGTCGTGGTATCATTGGTAGGTACTGGTTGTTCACCGCTAGTTCATAGTACAGTCCCTGTTTCTTCTTGTATATTCGAATCTGCCGTCATCCCGCTGAAAACATCTGAAGAGACTTCTTCAACTCCTGTTGTAGTTCATAAGCCGCTTCCTAAGATCGTTCATTCACCAGTAAATACATATCCATCGGTAGGAATTCTCTCTTGACCAAGGAGATTTTGCGCGATATAGTCTCCGAGGCTTGCATTGAAATTCTGATGTACTTGATAGTAACCATATGCCGTCAGTGCAAGACTGCATACCAAGAGGATGATATATATTTTCGTTCCTATTAATGACCAAAATCCTTTAGTAACGTGGTGTTTAAATATACCTGTCAATACGGTGAATACAATGAATCAAATGATCAAAGAAAATAAGATCATAACTTCTATCGCGCTATTGTGCTGAAATATAAAGAAAATAATGATTGCTGCGATGAAACTAATAATAGCAGGAAAGATTAATTCTGATTTTTTTTTACGTTCCTTGACTGCTGCGCGAAGATGATCGTGGAAAGAAACTTTGGCTTCTTTGATAGGGGCATTTTCATGTTCCTTGTTTTCTTTTTTACTCTCTTCACTGCTGCTAGCAGAAAAAAGTCCAATCAAAACAATCGCTATGAGATTGATTGCTGCCAATCGAAAAAAGTTTGCTTGTCCTCGCAATGCTCAGATAATCAATGGTTGTAAGACGAAAAAATAGATGCTGAACAAAAGAAAAAGATTTTTTTTCATAGATTCCCATAATATTAAGTAAAAATGTCAACTTATTTTACCTATATACATAAAGTATATATATAATAGCAGTAGTGTTTCAAGGTCAAAATTTGCAAAATTGCTAAAAAACAATACAATAGAAACAAGGATAAATGAACGGAAAACATATCCCTTTTACTCAGTCCATTAGAATATCTATGAAAAAGATTATCGCAGGGAGTATTATTACGGTAATGAGTATGCTAACCATGAGTTTTGGTCAGATGATTGTCCCTAGTTCAGAAAATTATATTCTTAATGAAAATGATCAACAAGTGCTAAATACCGAAAACATCAACGATCCGCTCAGAGATGGAGCGTACAATATTGTTGGTTGAAGCTGAGCATTGTGAGGAATAGCATCATCAAGTGACAAAATCACTAGTCATCAAAACGCCCAAAGCAAAACCATGACCGTCATCAAAAATATCATCAATTATGCATTATGAATGATCGCATTGGTTGCGCTTGTATATTTGGTTTACCATGGATTCTTGATTCTGACGGCAGCAGGTGATGATGCCCAATACAAAAAATGACTCTCTGGAGTAAAATTCGCCGCTATAGCTATGGCAGGGGTGGGCGCAAGTCGGCTTATCATAAGTGCGATATTCCGGTTGCTTACTTTAATAATTTAACCATAAAAAAATCTATGAAAACATTTTTTACGACAGTGTCACAAAACATATATAAAAATATATTCTATATAGTAGGAGGAATTTTTGCGTTATGAACGTTTATACCTGCAGTATCTTTGGGACAACAGTTTTCTGATACGGCGTTTCCTTATGATATTCAATGACAAGAATATACTGATACTACCACTGATGCGACTAAAACTAATCTAGCAACAGATCTTATCAAAACTGACACCAATCAATCTACAAGCATACTCCAAAGATTAACTGATTTTTTTAGACTTAGCGGGACTTCATACGATACGGGTAATTCCCCAGCGACAAACTACGTTAAACGGATACTCAATATACTTCTCGGACTCGTAAGTTTTCTTTCACTCGTGATGGTTATCTTTGCATTTTATCTCATCTTCTTTTCCAAAGGTGAAGACGGTGTCGGCAAAGCAAAAAAGATTCTTATCGGTGTGGGAATAGCGCTTGCAGTTATGTGATTATCGCGGTTTATCGCTAGCTTCTTCTTTGATATTTATACAACAGTTACGGCATAATTTTTATCTCTTTGTGATAACGGATGTTCTTCAATAAGTGAGACAAAACCAAAGTTCAAAAGTGAAAACACGAAAATCTCTTCAATACAGAGACTATGCTGCCGATCTCTGAAATCAGAAACGATATACTTATCATGAAAGACGGAGGACTCAGAGCTATCCTCAAGATCAACGGACTCAATCTTGATCTCAAAAATGGTGATGAGCAGCAAATCGTTCTTGAACAATATAAAAAATTTTTAAACTGATTGGAATATCCTATTCAAATCCTTGTTCGCAACACCTTCTTGGATCTTTCCAATTATCTCAATTACATCAGAGGCAATGTAGACACCATAGAAAATCCAGTGCTTAAATGACAAGGTGAAGCTTATTATAGTTTTCTCCAAAATATTGATATGCAGCAAGGATTGATCTACAACAAAGAATTTTATATTGTAGTCCCATATTATACAGATGAACAGGATAAAGGACAAATACAAAGATCACGATGGGGGAAATTGCTTGATATCCTCAATGCCAAAGATAGTGTAGAAAAAGTAGTTCAAAGATATAGGCAATTCCTCAAAGGAAAAAATGGATTAGAAACTAGAGTAAATCTTATCGTCGATGGGCTCAATGGCATGGGAATCGGCGCAGAAAAAATAACCACCCCAGATATTATCAGCCTTATTTTCCGTTGTTACAATCCACTACTTCATAGCTCTCAAGCACCACTTTAGCCTTTAGCCGATAGTCTTTAGTCGATAGTTTTAGAACAAAATAAATATAAAGAAAGCAAACCCACCCTGACCCTACCCTTGACAGGGAGGGAGCTAAGGAAATATAAAAAAATATTTTCCATGTAGTCCCCCTGTCAAGGGGGAATGAGGGGGTTTGCTAAAAAAAATAAAAATAAAATAAAAAAAATAAAAAAAATCAACCCCGTCATTTATGGCGGGGTATTTTTGTAGATAGTCTATGTATGCAGTGAGCGTTTGCCACGCCCTAAAGGACGTGGTTAACTATAACTTCATCCCCACATCGTATTTTTTATCTTCACAATATTTCTTCGCTTTTGTATATAATTCATCACACTTGTTTACTCGTTCTCCCTTGCCTTCTCATCTATCAACTTGTTCTTGATACCATCATTTTCTTCTTTCGATTTCAGCTAAAGAAGCGAGGCTAACTATTTCATCACTGGTAATAGCCATCCCTGCGCAGTTGATTCCCATGTCGGTAGGGGATTGATATTTGACCATATAGTTTTTGTGGTTGACGATTTTTTTTGCGATATTCATAACGATTTCAAATGCTTCTATGTCTCTATTATAATTCACTGCATCTTGTCCGTACGCTTTCTTGTGATACATATCCATCATGTTATAATCGCCGATATCCACCGTTGCGGCTTCATACGCTAAGTTTACAGGATGTTCAAGCGCCATATTCCGGATAGGGAAGGTCTCATATTTTGCGTATCCAGATTTGACTTCAATTTGATGGTCAAGATAAATTTGTCCGAGACAGGTGGACATTTTTCCGCTGCTAGAAGCGGCTCCTGTGACCAATATCAAATTCTTCGTCAAGGGAATATGATCGTCATATCCAAATCCATCATCACTGAGAATTACTTCCGTGTTGTGCGGATATCAGTTAATCTTATACCTTTCTCGTACTCTATATTGTTTTCTTTGAAAATCTTTTTCGAATTCGAGGATAACGTCCAACATATTGCCGACGTCGATATTATTGATCACGATATGCGGTTTGAGTCAGATATTTCTTTCTATATTTCTGATCATTTGGTAGACGTAATCTTTATAATCAATATTTTGATTGCTAAGTTGCCTGTTTGATAAGATGTCATTCGCATTTACACAAAATAATATTTCTGCCTGATTTTTCAACGACGCGAAAATATTCTTCTTCGATTCTGGATCAAATCACGGGAGGACTCTGCTTGCATGAGCATCATTCATAAATTTTCCACCAATCTCCAAATACAGTCTTCAACCTCCAAAATTGGCTATTCTATCGAGGATTTTTTCTTTTTGGAGTCTGATATATTTTTCACCATCGAATCAGTGTTTTTTATAGTTGATGGTGTCACTTGAGTTGATCATTAGGAACAAGGTGATAGGTAAAAGGCGTAGCGTAGCGAAGTCCCGCAAGGCGGGATAAAAGGCATAGCGTAGCGTATCTTATGTCTAATTATAGTTTCGTAGAGAAAATTTGCAAATTATGGAAAGAATAGGTATCACCTTAGATATTGAAACTATTGTTTATAAAACAAAAGTATTGACTTTACGAAGCGAATATATATATAAAATGAGACGTTTTTATTTTATTTGCGTATTCCATGGCAAAAGAAAAAATCATTTTATCAGCGGCAGATGAGCAACTCGCTCAGGACATAGCTAAATTCAGAAAAGAATCATCGCCAGATGAAATAGAATTTTATATGAGCGATCCTGAGTTAAGAGCAGGATTCTTAAAAACAGCTAAAGCTGAGATAAAAGAAGCATTTGAAACAAGTAAAAAAGCGCTGGATTCGTTCGAGGTAATATGAAAAGAAAAAGAATCAGATGACCAAGAAAAAAAGAAAACGAAAAGCAAAAATTTTTTGACGATAGAAAAATATACAAAAATAGGATATCATAAAGAAAAAAAATATGAAAAGCCATGATGTACCACGACATATAGCAAAAATAATACAGAAGATAGAGAGTGCAAGAATTGTGAGCATAAGGGAAAAAAAGATTGTACATCGTTATTGAAAGAAAGTATCCTATCTAATAAATAGGGATGAAACGAATTTTCGATGAAAATTTCTATTTGTTGCTCTCCAAAGACTGCTAGTGCATGAGCAAAAAACTTTTATCTTATTCTCATATCCTCATGGAAGAAGAAAAACTTACCTCCCAAGAAATCGATTTTAAGATACAAGAA
>JBAZRN010000032.1:0-10375 GCA_041663325.1 Candidatus Absconditabacterales bacterium
AAAAAGTTTTTGATGGTATGGTAAATATATTTAAAAAAATGTATGGGAATAGCGATTTTTATTTCACCTATGGCGAAGCACAGAAATTCACCGATCGAAAAGAATTTACCGATATTTTCAAGAATAAAGTAATATTTTTCACGAATACCAATTTGCAAGCAACCCAAATCGCAAGTAGTCTCACTCCTCCCTTGTCAAGGGGAGGTCTCCGCCAAGAGGCGGAGGGAGGGGTTTGTAACGCGTCCCAAAGTATTTTAGTTATACCAAAGGTCGGCAATCTCATTGAACACATCAAGAAAAAACAGGAAAATGATTCAGAATATAATTGTTTCATCTTCTCACCAAAAAAAGAAGAGTCCAAAAAAATATTTGAAGATCTATGTAAAAACAATATAAACAAACAAGCGACATTACTCGTAGAAAATATCACAGGTGGTATCGGCAAAAATATCTTCAAGGCCAAACAAACAAAAAACAAAATAATAATCTGATGATATAACTTTATTTTGTTCCTCTATGCCAACAAAGTTCCGCTCAAGGAGATCATTCTCTTCAACGCTAGATGACCTAGCGAACAAAACATTTTAGACGACATCAAATGGTACAATATTTCAAACTAAAACATATACGAACATCATTCCTGCGAAAGCATTTATCTTTCAATTATTATGAATATTAAAACCATCATAAAATTCATCATTTTCGTAGCGATTTTTTATGCGCTCTTAGCATTCAATATTTTTCATATAGGAGAAAATTTAGTGCCAAGTACCAAAGACTATGTAGAAACTAATACACCACAAAAAAATCAAGATGGAGAACAAACATATGGAGAAACAGATACGACCGCACAAACAGGGCATTTTGCAGCAAACACTACAACAGATTTGGAAAGCTTATGTAATAGCATCAATATATGTGATAAAATACTCTTCAAATGAGCATTTACCGATAATGAAAAATATTGGTATACCAAAGTAGTCAATAAAATTATACAATTTATCGACAACAATAGTAATGAAAACAAACAGATAAAAGAGGTAATAAATACCATAGAAATCAACAAAGAAAATGGCAGCAGAAGATGATATGCAACACGAAATACGATCATTTTCAACCTCTGATCCGTACAATCAAAAAAAGAATTTATCGAGCTCTCAACTCATGAAATGGGACATATCACTGATCTAGGATATATCCAATGATCATCATCCAGAAAAGATAAAAATTATACAGAATTTGGCAAAGTGGTTTTTGCTATCGACGATATTTCATTAAATTTTTACAAACTTTCACGAGATAACGAAACTATTAGGAAATCTGAAGCCAAGCAAAAAGACTTTTGCAGTGGATATGGAATGAGCGATCCGTTCGAAGATGTAGCAGAATGCTTCAATCTTTACATCAACCACAATAGCTTCTTTAGACAGCTAGCTAAAACCAACATCATACTCAGAAAAAAATACAACTTCATCGCAAGTATATTCTACGGACAATATGTCAGTTCCAGCAATCAAGACCTCACACTGATAAAAAACAATATAAGCCGAAGACCACGAGACACAACGAAACTAACAAATTAAAGATTAATAATTGATGATGAATAATGCATGAATCATCTTATCATAAACTATTGTAAAATACAGTAGTCCATACCAAGATAAAATCCGACATTATTCATTATTCATTTTTAATTATTCATTATGTTTTTATGCCCATCATCATAGCATGAATTATCTTAACCGTATTTGGAATACTTTCCATCTATAGCGTAAGCATTTATGAGTCATTTTCACTTACCGTAGCGTCAATAGCCAAAGGAATCATGCATGGAGATCCTTCCAATTATTTCTATTTTTTCAGACAATTGAGAAATATAGGAATGGCGCTTGTTATGGCAGGGATAGTGTATGCGATTCCTATTAAGTTTTTTCAAAACAATAAAAACACGACAATTATAGCGGTCATTCTGATGGCATTACAAATATCCGTATTTATCCCAGGAATAGGAATTGTTCTCAACGGCGCAAGATGACGGATAAATATTCCCTTTCTTCCCAGCATCCAGCCAGCGGAGTTTTTTAAGTTGGGATATGTACTGTTTCTATGATGACGGCTAATGAGAAAACGTGACAAAGTAAACACCAAAGATTTCTTCATCTCATTTATTATATTGAACGCACTTCTTTTCTTCGTCTTCTTATTAATCCCCGATCTAGGAACGGTAATGATATTAGGTATTGTAGGTCTTATCATGTGCCGATACGCTGGAGCTAAAATCAAATATATTTTATGGATTATGTTCTGATGAATAGCGTCAGGATTAGTCATCGGAGGTATCGCAGGTATGGTCAGTGATAGATTTGCATACATCCAAAAAAGATTCACGTATTTCATAAGTTCAAACGTAGACCCTCAAGCGAAACAAATCTGATGGCAAAATGAGCAAGCACTACTGGCCATCGGCGGATGATGATTATTGGGCAAATGATATGGAAAATGATTGCAAAAATTCTGATTTATCCCAGAAGCTCAAAGTGATTTTGTCTTCGCAGCATTTTCGGAGGAAATAGGATTCGTAGGAAATATGTTTTTGTTGTGACTTTATTTCTATATCGCGTATTATTTTATCACCCGCATCCGTAATATAAAAGATGAGCACGGAAAAATGATAGGAATGGGAATTCTTTCATTGATTCTGATCCAAGCATTCGTAAATATTTGAGTAAACATCAAAATACTCCCAAACACAGGACTCACACTCCCATTTATCAGTTACGGAGGGACAGCGCTCATGGTCAACTTCATGGAAATAATCCTCCTCTACAAGATTTTAAAAAGAAAATAATCACATGAAAATTGAATTAGACAAAAACAATTTACTGACTATCTTCAACGAAAATATCCCGCAAACCAAGGAATATACCTACCAAGTAAGCGGATATACTTTTTCTGATTTTGACAAAGGAATCATCGTTTTACATAAGAAAGAATGGAAGATTATTAGTTTAAAAAACTTAGGTGATAATATGAGTGTAGTCTATATTAAAAATTCAGAATTCAAAATTCAAAATTCAGAATTCAATTGAGAGGCTTTGAAGATGTTTCAGTGATTTGATGAAGAAACAGGTAAAAAATATTATTTCATTCCAGGACTCGGAGAGACATCACAACAAGAAAAAAACACTCTATTGAAAAAACTATGAATGCCATATACCATAAAAAAAACTGCAAAATGAATGATAATAGAGAATATCAAAACAACAAACAGCAAAGAAAATCCGATAGAATATTTATTCGGTTTGATGCTTATATACGGCAAATGGGAAGAAAAAAATAAAGAACTCAATTCCATCAAAATTCAAATTCCTCTCTCTGGGCAACATCTTGCACATGAAGAAACTTTAGATAGCATAATTAAAAAACTACAACAAGAATGAATATTTTTCAAAGCAGATAAACTACCAAACAAGAACGGTATCGTCTATCAAATCAGCAGCAATGATTGCGAACTACTGGAAACATTTGCAAAATGGTACGAACCAGTTGAAAAGTTTGAGAAAATAACTAAACGTGATTTCACTGAAGAAATGAAAATCAAACTCATTGAATTCATTCAGACAAATTCAGAAATCCCACAAGAAGGAAAAGCAGAAGTTTTAAAGCAAATAAAGGAATGAGTGATAAAGTTATTAACTAAATAAACTAATGAAAAACGATAGTCCGTATCAAGACAAATCATTCACTGTTAGTTATTAGTTATTCACTGTTAGTTAATTAATTTTATGGGGCGTTAGTGTAGTGGTAACACAGCAGTCTTCGGAACTGCCATCAGGGGTTCGAATCCCTTACGCCCTGCCATAAAGAATTAGCTGAAATGCTAATTTTTTTTATTTCTTTTTAGAACACAATCCAATCAAACTTACAACGAAAATAATCGTATACATCGTAAATCCATAGACACACGTAGGAATACCTCATAGTGTAGAACATCCGCCTATTGGACAAGCTTTTCTGATGACTTCTCAGAAAGAAAGATATCCGGAAAAAAGCATACCGGCGATAGCGATGATGAAAATAATTCTTAATGCGATAATCTTTTTCATAGTCAGAAATAAAATGAATAAAAATTACCATTGAATGTATATAATAGCAGAAAAAATACAAATCCAAGCATACAAAAAATATTGCATTACCTAGACCATTTGTTACTATAACGCCGTTATATTTTTTATTTTATAACAAATTTCAATGAAAGTACTTTACTGGATTTTCTTAATTGTTTTAGTGATCGGAGGACTTAATCGAGCATTGATCGGTTGGTTAGATCTCAATCTTGTAACTAAAATCTTCCCAGACGTAGTGAAAACAGTTGCAGGAGCGACTCCAGAAGCCGTAGCAACAACCGTAACCACACTCAACAAATTTGCAATGATGACGTACACATTAGTAGGAGTATCTGCGTTATGGGTATTCATAGCTAATCTTGTAGGATGTAAAAAAGCATAATAACTTAATTTTGAAATAAAGAGAAAAGACTCCTTGTCACGAAGGAGTTTTTTAAAAAAGGGATTGACAAATACAATAAAATATTTATAAATAATAAAATTTATAATTTATAGTAAACAATGAGAAAAAATATTAACACGTATAATGAAACAATGCAACTTAAAATTAAAATAATTAGTATCTATGAAAATATTTTTGAAAAATTCTGTAAAGGAATAGTAAAATTCGAAATTGGAATACAAAAAATGGAAAGAGGTATAATTATGCCAAACGGCGAAGAATATTATGAAAATTATTTTGAATCGACGCATACAGAAATCAAAGAAAAACTTAGAAGAAATGGATGTATACAAGATCCTCTTCTGATGGTTACCAAAGTATTTACCTATAAAGGACAGGAAATAATTTTTTCTACTGATACGAAGAACAATCTTCTTAATAAGAATATTATCTATTTGGATGATGCTTTAGCAACAATACCAAAAACAACTAGACATCTTTTTTACGATAAAATAAGCGAACTAAAATCAGAAGAAAAGATTTTTTGGCAAAGAAAAAATTTGGAAAAAATTCAAATATTGACACAAAATGAGATAGTGAATAGGTTAATTATGAATTAGCATCTTCGTTTTCCAATCCTCAACTAACTTATGAAGATACACAATATTATGAAGACTAAGAAGGATGCCACCGAGCATCTCTTTTTCTTGAAATAAATGATGAAGATACGCTTTAGTAAAATTTTTGCACGTATAGCATTCACAATCATCAGTGAGCGGAGTGAAGTCTTTGGTATATTTTGCATTGTTTATTTTGACATTTCCACTAGTAGCAAATGCCTGACCATGCCTACCTAATCTCGTAGGCAACACACAGTCGAACATATCGAATCATTCTTCGATGGCATGGGTTATATCTTCAGGAGTTCCTACCCCCATCAAATATCTCGGTTTATCCACGGGTAATTTAGAAGCTGTGAATGCTACTACTTCACGGATCAGTTCCTTACTTTCTCATACACTTACTCATCACACAGCAATTCAATCTCGCGCATATTGCGAAAGAAAGTCTACCGACTGTTGTCTAAGATCTAAATATGTTCATCATTGAACGATAGGAAATAATACTCCACGAACGTTATTATATTTCGGTTTCAGATGATCGAATGCTCTCTTAGCTCGACGATGCGTCATATGCATATGTTGTTCTATGGTCTTTTTGTCAGCATCAGAAGGTGAACAAACATCAAGTACCATCATTATATCTGATCATAAATTACATTGGATATCGACAACACCTTCAGGAGTGAATTCATGTTTGGATCAATCATACGGTGAACGAAACTTTACCCCATCTTCCATCAACCTCATCTTCACATCATGAGAACACTCCTCCCTTGACAAGGGGAGGTGGGGAGAGGTTTGACATGACTTCATTACTTCATCGTTTTTTCATAGCCCTAGGGAAAAAACTTGAAATCCTCCGCTATCAGTCAGAATAAGTTTATCCCAATTTTCAAAAGTATGCAATCATCACGCCGCTTGTATCAGCTCGTCACCAGGACGTAAATATAAATGGAAGGTGTTCGCCAAAATCAATTGGATCTCAGGTAAATCTCAGATATATTTTTTATCTTTGAGCATATCCAAAATCATTCCCTTGATCGTCGCTTTGGTTCCTACAGGCATAAAAACCGGCGTTGTTAAAGTAATTCCATTGAGCGTTATCTGTCAAACTCTCGCGTTTCACTTCTGCTTGAGTATTTTAAATTTGAGCTTATTCATAGGAAAAAGAGAGATAAATATGGATTGACTTATACCTTTATTGCTTAAAAATTCAATTTAATTAGTTCATCCATAGTATTCTTTTCGAAAAGATACATATGACACAAAAAATAAATGATATATTAGAAATTTACCACTTTACTATAACAATTCGTCATATCTTCTCAGTTGATATTCCATGTAAAACATTTGGATCATCCATCTCTGTATTCACCGACAAATGCAAATGTGCCTCTATCCTGAGCTTTGGAAAGGGTAAATACCTGTTCGATAGTTCACATTTCTCCATCATAATTAAAGATAACCACGATAGGATATTCACGGATATTCTGCATTCTGAAATCTATGTCAGGAGCATAGATAGTTGCATCCAGTCATGGTTGCGAAATAGTAATGCCATTGATTTCCGCTTCATACAGATTCTTATAATAGATTGAATGCGCTTTGTACTCCACTAAAGGCAATCCTATATTAGTAAGCGAACCCTGAAATAAAGCAGTTGCCACACCGCACAATCAGCCTCCATATATTTTCTTGGGTACTCATCCGATCGTTGCATATCCATATGTATATACACGTTTTCCATCAGATGCGCTATAATGGAATTCATGGGCGAGAGAAAACACTTCATCAGATAAAATGAGTCTCACATTACCGATATTGTAAAACGCTGTAGAAATGTTATATCTCCTATAATCTGGATCAGTATTGGTTCTTGTCTTCCAAGAAATTAATTCATATCAAAGATCTCTCAGATCCTGCTCATTTTTAAAGAGAAAGATATTTTGTAATTGTGCATATTCGCCTGTACTGATGGTTATAGGTTTAAATCCAAGATATTTGCCGTATTGCTGAACATCAAAAAAATTATCCTGAAATCCCGTCAATTTGTCTTCCAGGAAAACATCCAATGCATCATTTGCTTCGATATTTTTTAAGACATGAAAATCTCATGATTGGGCGATGATAGCTAGATTGCCATTTCTTTGATATGGTTGATCATTGAAATCCTTATATCCATTATCTATCATGAACTTGAGTATGGTGATTCTTAGCTTATGGAAAAAATCATCAAAACTTTGACTTGCCGTCAATAGACTACTAATCGTATTTTGATCAATCTCATACACGACTTCCTGATCAGAAGCGTTATGGACAGCATCAGTCGTAGATAAAAGAGTATCATCACGAGAATTACTTTCTAAAGGAGTAGCATCTCCCGATGAAACAATAGCATTTCAAGTACTAGCAATATCTAAAGTGCTAGCATACCCTGATAAAGCAGTATCATAATCCAACAAAATATTACCTTCCAAATTTGATAAAGTATTCCTTTCCAAAGAAGTGTCACTTTCTAAAGGAGTAGCATAACCTGATAAAGTAGTAGTAGCCAAAACATTATCCTCCAGACCACTGGTATAGTTTTTTGATCCAAAAATAATCCAAAATCATCCTCATAAGAAAAGGAATAGAAGCAGACCGAATAAAATTTTTTTGCGCATAGTATTCATATCGGGATAAAAAATAACAGTGTATTTGACAACACAATTATATCCCAAAAAGAAAATTTGTCAAATTTTAGAAATCAAAAAAAGCTACTCAGTCGAGTAGCTTATTAATGCTATATTTTGTAACCATTTTATATTAATATTTTACCATCATGATACTGAATTATAACAGCTTTTAAACGGCACACCATTTGCTTCCCACGTATAACAGTTTCATTTATGACCCATATATTCCAACGTTCCGCGATCTTCTTCATGACTCAAGACGAATAATTCCTCCATTCCTCCGCGAGTTCAATCATAATTCATGATGAGAACGACAGGATATTCACGGATATTTTTGAAGATGAAATCTTTGGTGCCTCCTGACATCCTATAAACTGCGACATCCAAACCAGGAATCCGATATTCTTTTCCGTTGATCTCATTTTGATACATATTTTTATATGTTCTGGTATGATTATATCTGGTCATGATTTCAAATGCTCTGTTAGGAAGGATCATGGTATTGATTCCTCGAGAAGCGCCACAAATACCTCATCATCCGACTTTAGTGATTCATCACATGATAGCAAAACCAGCGACAAAACCACGTGTTCGATATTTGACAGCAGTATCATTATGCACCTCATTCATAAACGAGAATTCTTCATTGGTGTTGAGAACCCTCACATTACCGATATTCCGATATGAAATGGAGATATTATTTTTTCTCCAATCAGCATCATTATTTATTCTAGTTCTATATGAACTCACGACATATCACAGACCCTTGAGATCTTTTTCGTTTTTGAATAGATATACATTCTGCAATTGTTTGATTTCATCATCATTCAAAGTAAGATTGTCCGTGAAAAATTTAGTCAAGCTAGAATAGAAAGGACGATCGTTATTCAATTTCTGAATCTTTTTTTCTAGTAAAATATCCAAGTCATCATTAATTTGGATACCGGTATTCACAATATAATCAGGATAGTCTGGATAAGTAGTTGATCCAGTAAGATGCATATTGTCGCTTCCAGGTCCAAATGGTATGGTCACAAAGCGATCAAACTTTTTTTCTATCAATTGTTGTATCGCCTGTATTCTCAAATCTTGTACAAGCACTTCTTGATTTCATCAAGTTCCCTCTTGAAAAAATCCAAACGCGACTGCAAGAGTAGAGACAAAGAGTACAGTAAATCCTGAGAATACAATGAGTATTCTTTTTCCTAAGTTGTTCATAATTTTTTTGTAAATAAAGTATAAAATAGACTAGAAGAAGTTATAAATATATGAAATAAAAAGTCAACACATAAATATTATATCAAATAAATGTCAATTAACGGTGGGTATACACACAAAAACTAGGGTTGTCAAGCTAATTCCATTGAACGACATCAGTCAAACTCTTGCATTTCATTTCTGTTTGAATATCTTCAAATCAAGCCAATGAGTCAATTTATCTACACAAAAGAGTATGTTAGAACAAATTAAGTGAGAATTAAGCAAGCATAGTAAACCCGAAGAAAAAAAATGACTCTTCTTCTCGCTTTTTGACGTTAACGGAAAACTTCTCACGTCCAACGGAACCGTAGAGACAGACAAAACCATCAATGAATTAACTGATCTTATTTACAACGGTCTCCTCGCTAAACACGAACACACCACAAAGACGGTAGTAATCGACATCATAGAATCATATTTTCAAGAAACCGACATCAACAAATTGCTTTCTTTACCGACCAAAGATTATGGAGTCTTTCTCGTAAACAACGAAACAAAGAAATCTTGAGCGATTTTGCCAAACACTAAAGGCGTCACCGACATCAAAACAGCACTCACCCTTATCAAACAAAAATACGGCATTAGCGGTAATGTCAGTATGTATAGTTTCAGAACAGAAAGAATTACGATAGGATTGTAAAAAGTATTTTTTACCCTTGTAATTATATATTCATATGAAAAAAACTTTACTATTGATTCTGCCTTTATTGTTTTTAGCTGGATGTGGACAAACACAACCAACTACTACACAGACACCTGCTACAACCACCACTAAGGACACAGTTGTCAATTGTGGTAACACCGATGATCCTAGTTGCGTATTTACTAATGTTATCAGTAATTTCACAAATTGTCAGCCAGTTAAAGTGCTTATAACAATGGACGCTACCACAAATGCTCAAGCAACCATGATCATTTCCAAATGAGAAAATGGAGCATGTCGTTTTCAATTCACAGGTGCAGGCGTAGATCAGGATTGTCTTTTTGCTAAAGAAAACGTGAAACAAGATATAATCAAGGGAATGTTAGGTATGGATAATATCCCCAACGATCCTATATTTCAAAATATAAAAGCTACTAGTTGTAAGTAATAGAGCTCAATGGATAGTATATAATCTCAAAAAGCAAAAATTGGACTTGACTTTGTTTTTCTAATTCATAAAAGTCTCAACACACTAAAATTAGGCATAATAGAAGAAAATGTGTGGCTAAAATAGATTGAAACAGTAGAAGAGAATTGCTTTATCTACTGTTTTTTTATATATGGCAAATAAAATCTGTAATAAATGTTGAGAAGATAAAATAAAA
>JBAZRN010000033.1:0-9631 GCA_041663325.1 Candidatus Absconditabacterales bacterium
ATAGAAATGTGAGTTACAACTTCATACAAGAAATTTTATATGAAGCATAAGTAAAAATCAAGAGCAAACTTACAAACTACCAGATTCATTCATCATGATTAAGCTTTTCGTCACAATAACATATCCTTCAATTGATGATCTGACGTTGTCATTTATTCAAGTCTCCTAAATTAAATATACTGCCACGACCATTAATTATATGCATCGCATTAATAGACAACAAAGCAAGACATTTAATTAATTCTTCATATCAATCTTCGGTGAAAGAATCATTTGAATGTATTCTTAATCAATTCTCATAATCATGAGTTACCTCTAATGTTGTTTTTTGTTTTGTGACATTTCGGAAACTTGGTATAAATGGTGAAAATTGAATTTTCACATTATTGTCACTTACCGTATAAGTAAACTCCATATGTGCAAATTGCCAAGTATCATCTTCAAACGCCATCCTGATTAGACAATTTAACATTACAAGTTCGCCTTCACGGCATTGATAAATGGAGATTTTCATAGGTTCTCCAACAGAAGTAATCTTTGACATCATTATATAATTTAAAGAATAAAAACATTGTTTAGTATTAAACCTTTATGCTATCTAGGTTGACGATTTTATCGTCTTCCTTAGCTCACGATTCATTTTCTAAGAGTCATTGGAATTTATCCATATAACATTTGGCATGAAGATCGTATATCAATCAGAATGCCGATTTAGGTAATCAGACTCTAGATTTGGCAATGATTATCTTGGTGCCAAGATATCTCTTATCGAGATCTTGCTCTGGTAATTCTATCCCAACAACTCAGGTACTAGCTGCACTCATGCGTGAAAGAAGTAAGACTGTCGTTGCTTCTTTTCAAACATTAGAACTTCCATAGAGATCGGATACCTCCAAATCCCTGTCCTTATTTTTGGGATCTTTCTTACGGACGTGGCTAATAAGTATCACGGGCTTTTTAATTATATCTGTGAGCGTCTTGAGTGTCCTCATAATGTCACCAATCTGACGTAGTTCTTCCTGTTGATCTAAATGAATATAGTGGAGGTGGTCAATAACAACAATATCCACTGTATCTTTCATCTTTTCGATAGTTCCCTTCAAGAATTTTAAGCTTGGGATTTGTAATTTATTGAAGATCAAAAGATTGCTTTTTACATTTTCATTAACGGCTGCAATTACCTGATCCTCGATGTCATAGATTTTAGGATTTAGATTAAACCTATATTCCACAGTCTTGATTGGTGTGCCAGTAGCAGCTATTCATTTTTGTATATACCTCAAAGCAACCTCGTTTATGTCTCCCTCTAGACCAAACAATAATACCTTTTTGCCACGTGTTGCATTATGAAGTGCCATGATGTAGGCAATCTCAGATTTTCAGATGCCCGTATCGGCACCAATAACAACCAATTCTGACGGTAAAACGCCTCATAGGTATTCGTCTAGTATCCTGATACCATAACGACATACGTTATTGATGTTGATATCTCTTCTCGCAAGCTTGGCTTCCTCGAGAAGATCTCAGAATGTTTTGAAATGACTGCGTGGATCTACTTCTTCATCCTCAGGTAATGGGATATTCTTAAGATCAGGATAGAGCTCCTTTGCTTTCACATATATTTGTGATGGGTCATTACATAATGCATCACGAATGAATGTGTAAGTCGTATGTCATTTCAATTGATTGGGATTGGGAATGTGATTAGTGCCATCCATGACGAGAACATTGTTATTACTTTCATGCATGAAGCATCATTTATAGGTTTCATTATTTCCACCGACAAAGTTTTTGTTATCAGGCGCTAAAGCCCATCCTGTGTACTTACACACTAAATCAGTAAGTGGCTTTTTGTTTATTGCTTCCATCAAAGGACTTGGTCTTGATGGTGCTGATGTAGTATTGGGTTTCATTACAGGTGTGGGCTTAGGACTATTGAGAATAGCTTCTCCATACATGGGAATATTATTGAAGAGTTCGCTTTCAACATCTTGTTCATATAATATTTCACAGGGCATTTGGCTTATCCCATACTCTACAAAATCTTGTTTGCAGTTTATAGAACCAGGACAACGAAGTAACTTTCAGATATTTGAGCAACTACTATCCAATGGGAATGGAATGCTATCCTTAAATGTCTTGGTGAATTTGTTGTAGATAAATTGCACGCCGGCTTTGTATAGCTGTTTGCTTATCTTTAGATGTTTACCTACAAAAATAATATGAGCACCGTTGCCTGAGCAGATAATAAAACTCCGTTGTGAGAATAACGGATCAGTAGCAAGTACGCCTTTAATATCATCTATATACTTCAAGAGCTGTTCTTGAGTAATCACAGTTCATCGCTGTTTCTGCATTTCCTTTCTGATATCTAGATCGATGACAAAATAATTCTTAGATATAATATCATCGTCGCCACCTCTAGTATTGAATCATTTTGGCAGACATCAAAGATAACAGATATCTTTGTTCTTGTGTTGTATCAAGAGAGCATCTAGATTTTCTGCATTACCTAGATGTCTATCAAAAGTACAGATAGCTATGTCTGTGTCCGCTGTAGCTATCTTTTTGAATAAGTTGTGTGGACTTATACTCATGGTTTATATGTTAGGTGGTAAAACGAGGCCTGCCATTTTTGGAAGCCCATTATAAAGAGTCTTAAAATCTGAGACTTTTCAGCGCCGGAATTTATTTTCAGGATGGGTCATCGCAAGTTTGTATATCTTCAGAATCCATTCCCATCTTTCGTATGCTGATTTTGATCTTTTCTGTAGTGGCTCTATAACATCACTATAGAACTGATCTGATAGTAAACGCTCAGCGTATCATTCTCTGTTCTCAGTATTAAATGGTAATCAAACCTCAGCACTTACGATTCTCATACGATCAATTAAGCGATATATATTCTCACTCTCTTTATTACTATATTTATTTGTTCCTATTCTGTTTCCCGTCCCAGAAGCTGTGTTTCCTGTCTTGCTTCCTGCCATCCAAGGAACGATAAATAATTCATTAGGTAATAACTTATATATCGCAGCATTTTTGTTTCCCGTTGAGATTCCTACTTTCTCTATTATTTTGAGTTCCTGTATCCTATCTAGCTTCCTACAAATTTGATTAGCCTGACTTTTCTTTAAACCAAACTTTTTGTATTCTTCTTTTGAAAGAAAGAATTCTCACTTCCTCAATCAGGTTGCATGATTTGGACTATCCGACCACCAAGCTCTGTGCATGGCTTGGTGGATGATAGCTAAGAGAAGATGATCTTTAGTCAATTCTTCTATATGCTTCTGTAGTCATTCATGTAACAGTTGCGTAAATAGTGCCATTTTTTCTATAAATGTAGATAAAACTGTTACCGACCATCTATATTATCCTGTATTTTTTAAGAAGTCTTGGTGTTTTCTACACCATTGGAAAGTTTGATAGTTATCAAACTTTAAATAGGACTTAATGAAATTAAACGGTTTGCCATAAGCCCTGTTTTGTTTGTACGAATCCAATACACAATTCTGTTTCGGATCAGTATTTACTGTCCATCCACTGACTTCCTGTCACTCCTTATTAAGGAGTACATATTTGTCGTCCGACATTTTCTGATACTTGATATCAAGAAGATCGATGACTCTCAAGATAGGGACTGCGTTTATATCCCAATCGTATTTACCTGGATTGCTCATGTGTGGTATGTATTAATAAATAAAATTCCCACCTCCTAGTCTCAGACCAGGAGGTGATTTGGTAATTATGCTTGCCCTTCAATAGCTTTGTAGCATTCTGCTATATGACTATTAACTTGCTCTACTGCATCTATTAAATCATTAATTGTTTTTACAGTTGAGAAGTCCACGATAGTTGATGGTTCTATCTCCATCAACCCCAAATCAACAGTCTCAAGCATTTGTCGGTTTGCAACATTACAAGTCTTCAGTCATAATGTTGCTAGACTTGGCTCTTCGAATGGATCAAAATGCGCTGAATTCAATATAGGCGCATAGAGTGGAAGTTCTCCAATGTCATGTATCTTTTTAAGATAGCGTGGCGGAACCTCCTCACTTGATGAATCTGGTACGATGTTTAGTACCTCATTCAAAAAGCGATACCATTTTTGTAGTGTCATAGTAATAGTGGTAAATGAATAAAATGTTGATTTTCTTCCTGAGATTACTATGCTTACCTATGTAAGCAAAAAAACCTGATCCGACTCAGTCGGTGATGTCTTCTGTATAAGGGTGGCTTCTACTCCGCTAAGATTGGTTGCCACCTTCCCAGTTATCAATATTCAACGTGTTTCATAATAGAGCTATGTTAGAAAATAAAAGCTAGTTGACCTGTTGAAGCTTGTTAAGCAAATACCTATCTTGTTTCATGCGCTTAGCGACCAAAGTTGCTGCATTGTTCTCTATCCAATATTCAAAAATCTTTGATAAAAATTTTGATCTTGATTGGTTCGCTCTCAATTCTTCTAATAGTTCGAACTGGGAATCTATAAGCTGAACAAGAAAGCGCTTGCTGAGTGTGGTTGTCATCGGTTTAAAACAGATACAATATAAAAGTGTACAACAAATTTATATCAATGCTCTCATGGAAATCATTTTTCAGAATCCTACCCTAATACAATAATTACAAAGCCATATATCAAAAAAAATCCTACTGTTTAATTAGTAGGATTTTTGGTAGAAAACGATTTAAGCTTTATCTTATGTCTTTTGCCAGCTGCTCCATCTTGTGGCGAAGTATTTCTTTCATACTAGCATCTCATTTTGAGAATATTTTATCAATGGTATTCATTAACGCAAAAGACCAGTCTTTGTTTGTTATTGATTCTCATATTTTAATAAGACTGTTTTCTAATAAATTCTCATTCCATCAACTATGAGAAATTTTTAAAATATCTTTTACACATTTAGCTATCTTGCCATTCGATGTTTTTATATCACAATTAGATTTTAATTTATCATAAAACCTTGATTCAATTAGAGCATTATCAATCTCTATCTGCTCAGATTGCTTTAAGTAAACATCAAATTTACTGGTGATGCTATGATAGTTTAGGATATATTTAAAGAATCAATCCAAAATAAAATCAGTTAGACGCATAGCAATTACTTTTTCTCTTGGAAAAGTAATACTATTCAATTTATTTTTTTCTTTAGATAATAATTGCACAATATCAACATCTCAAATTATTTTTTTTGGATCTAGTATACTAGCAAGCCTTATTTTTAAAAAAGAATTATGGATTAGAATAAATGAATATACTTTTTTCCATAATCAAATAGTATATTTTTTCACCTCTTTCTTGTTTTCCGCATCCTTAGCCTTTATCTTTATGCTTTTGGGCAAAGGCATTCATTTAGATGCGTTAGCTAATGCTTCCCAGTCAGGCTTATTCTTAGACATTGTAATTGAAATACAGATATAAATTCTTATGATATCATTGATACCATTTATATATGGTATAATTTAGGATTTTCAACAGATTTATATTTAGAAAACATATCAGCAATATGCCAAATCTACAACGAATGGGAAAGGATAAGGTACTCAATCATCATCATGAAGTACCATATAGAGTACTTGAACACAAGTATAATTTTGGCGATAAAAAAACAGGGAGCATGATTGTCCATGGAGATAATCTTGAAGCACTTAAATCACTTCTCCCACAATATGAGGGTAAGGTGAAGTGCTGCTATATCGACCCACCGTACAATACAGGTAATGAATGACGAGTCTATAACGATAACGTCAATCATCCAAAGATAAAGAAGTGGCTTCATCAGGTAGTAGGTAAAGAATGAGATGATCTATCTCGTCATGATAAGTGGCTGTGTATGATGTACCCTAGATTGAAATTACTCCACAAACTCTTGGCAGAAAATGGAGCAATTTTTATCAGTATTGATGATAGTGAGCAAGCAAATCTAAAATTAATAATGGATGAAATATTCTGAGGAAACAATTTTGTTGCAAACATTATACGACAACATAGCATACAACCTAAAGGTTATTTATGAAAATTTTCAGTGCACCATAATTATACTTTTGTATATCAAAAATCACCTCAATTTGTTTTATGAAATTTAGACAGGACGGACGAACATAATAAAGCATATTCAAATCCTGATAATGATCCAAGATGAAAATGGAGATCAGGTGATGTTAGAAATGCTTTATATAGACCAAATTTAATTTACGATATAACTACTCCCTCTGGCAAGATAATTAAAGCACCAGAAAAAGGGCGAAGACGAAGTAAGGAAACACTTCAAGAAAGAATAAAAACATGAGAGATTGTTTTTAGTAAGGATCAAAAAAGGATTATTAGAAAAATCTACCTTGATTCTATTGAATGAAGAGCTCCTGAAACAATTTGGTTTTGAAAGGATGTATGAACCACACGTGATGCAAATAAAGAATTAAAAGAAATTTTTGATAATGATGTTCCTTTTGATACACCTAAACCTGTAAAACTGATAGAACAAATTATGTCCTTGTGTGTTGCTGATAATGATATTATTCTTGATTCGTTTGCTGGATCTTGAACAACGTGACATGCTACGCTTAATTTTAACTTACAAAACAAAGGGAACAATAAATTTATACTTATTGAGATGGAAGATTATGCTGATAATATAACAGCAGAAAGAATAAAAAGAGTCATTAAATGATATGGGGATAAGAAATGAACTTGATGATGATTTGACTATTATACTTTATGAGAAGCTTTGTTCGATGAGGATGATAATTTGAATGAAAGTATAGATACAGAAATTATCAAACAATACATACGATATACAGAAACACAGACAGATTATACACCATCATCAAAGAAATATTTACTTGGCACGTACAAAAGGACGGAGTATTATTTCTATTATGAACACGACAGAGCAACCACCTTGGATCTCAAATTCTTGGGGACTTTGTGAAAAACCGATAGCTATCGTCTTATCTATGCAGATATCTGCTTGCTTAGTAAAGCGTTTCTAGCAAAGCACAACATCATTTTCAAAAAAATCCCAAGAGATATTACTAGGTTCTAATAAAAGTATTTACCTTTCAACTATAATTATTATGGAATTAAAACCGTATCAAGCTAGAGTTATCCAAGACCTAGATACCTATCTTACGCTTGTAGACCAGACTCAAGATTATGTAAAAGCATATTCTCAATTTTGGAATGAGAAAGGAATCGCTGTTGGTAAGGCTGATTCCAAGAGTATGCCTGCTTACAAGGATATAGTTTCATGATGTCCTCATGTGACTATCAAAGTGCCAACCGCAGGAGGGAAAACTTTTATAGCGACCAACGCTATCAAGACGATCATCGACCATCTTGATCCGCTCAAATCAAAAGTTGTTGTCTGGCTTGTACCAAGTATCACTATCCTAGACCAGACTATAATCAATCTCAATAATCCTGAACATCCTTATCGTCAGAAACTTGATATGCTATTTCAAAATAGAGTGTCTATCTATACCAAAGAGCAAGTGCTTCAAGGCGCAAGTTTCTCGCTTGATGCTATCCAAAGTCAGCTCAGTATAGTTGTTATGAGTTATGATACTTTCCGTGCAAACAATAAAGATACTCGCAAGATATATGAAGACAATGGGAATCTGACTTCATTCGAGTCCGTCATACAATCTGGTATTGATGGGGGAAATGATATAGTTTCTGCCATGAATGTTCTACATAATCTAAGACCAATCGTCATAGTTGATGAAGCTCATAATACGACCAGTGATTTGAGTGTTAAAATGCTTATCAATCTTAACCCATGTTGTATCTTTGATCTAACAGCAACACCAAGAGATAATGCAAACATTATTTGTTATGTGTCAGCGTTGGAACTAAAAGAAGAAGAGATGGTTAAATTACCAGTTGTCGCATACCATCAACAAAGTCTTGATGAGGTTATTACCAATGCAGTACATTTCCAACATGAACTCGAATTACTTGCTGCGACAAATCAATCACAAGGATGAGAATACATCAGACCTATTGTACTGTTCCAGGCTCAGCCTAAGTGATGAGATGATGACGAAGGTAGTTTCCATAGAACAAAGGAGAAGCTCATCAAGAAAGGTATTTCAGAAGAACAAATCAAAATCAAGACAGCCACTATCAACGAAATTAAAAATGTAGATTTACTGAGTCCAGACTGCCCTGTGAGATATATCATCACAATCAATGCACTTAAAGAGTGATGGGATTGTCCTTTTGCATATATACTTGCTTCTTTAGCAAACAAGTCATCAGAAATAGATGTCACGCAAATCTTGGGTCGTATCCTTAGACAACCATTTGCTCATAAGACGGAACAGGAACTACTAGATTGTTCATATGTATTCACTGCTTCCGACAAATTTCATGAAGTACTTCAAAAAATTGTGCTTTCTTTGAATGCATGATGATATAACAACAAACTTTATTATAAGGATAAGCAACTTACAGATGAGGCACTTGTTATAGGTGTAGATGTGGCTCCTACAAGTGAACCATTATTTAATGGTACATTTCAAGAGGATCCACTAGAAGCAATTTCAGACGCTCCCATTGCGCCAGTAGGAAGCACAACAAGTGTCGCTCAGACAATAATAGCCCAAGCGAGCTCTCAAATACAAGCTTTCAATCAATCAGTCAATGATATCAATTTGGATATGTCTGGCTTTATGGCTCCAGAAGAAAGCGAAAAGAAAAATTATGTCCATATGAAGGAACAATATATTTCTGCGAATAAACTATGTCTTCCTCAGTTTGTAATTAACAGAAAAGATACTGGGTTATTTACTGACACCGATGGTACTAAGTTAGTAGAAAAAGAAGATTGCCTGACTGACTTTCAGCTTCATACTCAACCAACGGATATTTCATTTGATGATGTGGATAATGTATTTGTGGTTGACGTTCAACAAACATGAACCAATCAATTTGCTCCAGAATCGAGTAAACGGAATAAAAAATCTATTCAAAAGTTTATGTCATATATTGCTTATCAAACTGATGAGGTTGCTGTTAAATCCGTGGCAAATCTAGCATTGATTGATTTGAAAAAGTTCGATCATCTCAATGAAAAAGAGCTCAAGAATTATGTAATGAGAGTTTTGGAAAGTCTTACGTCAGATCAGATCGCAGACCTCAAAAACAATCCATTCAAATATAGTAGCAAGATTAAACAGAAAATTGACCAGCTTCAACAGGATCATATGATGAAGCAATTTATCAAGCAACTTGATGTTGGTTCAATCACACTAGCACCATCATTTGAATTGCCACGTTCTATAAATCTTTTAGAGACCACACCTGGTATTACAAAATCTTTGTACACTGAAGAATGATCTATGAATAGCTTCGAGAATAAGGCTATCCTTGCTATTGCTAATCTCGAATCAGTAGAACGACGACATCGTAATATCGAAAGGAGATGATTTTATCTCAACGGCTGGATCAATACATATCCAGACTTCATCGTCAAAATGAAATCAGGTAAAATCATTCTTATAGAAACAAAGTGAGATGATAGAGACAATAGCGATAGCAAAGCAAAGGTCGCACTTTGACAATATTGGGCAAATAAAGCATGAGATAATTATAGATACATGATGATCTTTGATAATAATAAGA
>JBAZRN010000034.1:0-9062 GCA_041663325.1 Candidatus Absconditabacterales bacterium
GAACGGTAGAAAATAAATTACGATATACACGTCATTCCCATCAACTCTACCACGTCATTCCCTTGGAAAAGGGAATCCACACTAAATAAACCCCGGCCGGCCGAGGGCAGGCTGGATTCCCGATCGAGTCGGGAATGACGTAATGTGGAATAGAGAATGACGTGGCGTAGTGAGAAGAATAAGGTAATCATCTTTTACGACTTTGTAAAATCAGTTATTATGCTATGAATATACAAACAAGCTTTTGCTACAGAGATAGCAAAACATATCGAACTTCCACTAGCAGATATTTTAACGTTGATAGAAATTCCTCCGGAAAATATTCCTGGAGATTTGGCGTTTCCATGTTTTCAACTCGCTAAGCAAGCAAAACAAGCTCCACACGTGATAGCGAAACAATTCGCTGAGAAATTCAGTTCCGATGTTTTTGAAAAATTTGAAGCAATCGGTGGATACCTCAACGCGCATATAAATAAAAAAATATTCATACATGATTTTTTTAGCTTGAAACCTGAAGCTTGAAGCTTGAAGCCATCCTGAAGGAAAAAGGTTTTAATAGAGTATATGAGTGCCAATCCCAATAAGCCGCTTCATATCTGACAAGCAAGAAATATTTGCGTGGGGGATAGCATGAGAAGGATATATGAGTATCTCAAATATGACGTCACAAGCTGCGATTATGGCGATGATAGCGGGGTGAATATCGGCTACAATATTGTCTGACATTTGTATTATACTATCCCCGTGACGACAGAAAAAAAGTTTGATCATTACTGTGGAGAAATTTATGAGAGGATGAGAAAAATGGATGAAGACCCGGTGTTTATGAAAAGATTGTCTGAGACATTATTGAAGATTGAAGAAAATACCGATCCGGAAATAAATATTTTACATCAGAAATATACCCAAGATTGTACTCAGCAGCAAATGGTCAGTTGTCGAAGAATGGGTGCATATTTCGACCTCGTTGTCTGGGAAACTCACATCTTGCATTTGAAATTTTTTGCGCAAGCGATGGATGTTCTCAAAGAAAAATGATTTGTAAAATACGCCGATGATGGCGACGCAAAAGGATGCCGAATCCTTGATCTTTCCAGCTTGCCAGAATACGCAAAAGAAGAAAAACAATATCAAATTATGATCAAGTCGGATGGTTTAGCAACCTATGTAGCCAAAGATATCGCTTTCGCGATGTGGAAACTTGGGTATCTGCACAAAGATTTTGGCTACGAACAATCACGAGAAGATCCTAGAGGAATCAAAATGTATACCACTAGTATAGATACCACCAAAGGACAAGACTCTGGATTTTGAAATTATGACAAAGCAGTTACCGTGATTGATTATAGACAAATTCCTTCTCAGAGTATCATAGCTTCAGCATTGAAATTACTCGGGCATGTTCAGGGAGCGAAACAATATTTGCCTCTGGGATACGGAGTCGTATATCTCACGCCAAAAACATTGCTCAATATGAAATTTCAACTGAGCGATGAAGAAAAGATGGAAAAAAGATTGCCTTTTGCGAGTAGAAAATGACGGACGGTGACCATAGATAAGATGTTAGATATGCTCCATGCAAAAGCGTATTCTGAAACCAAAGAAAGAAATTCATGAAGAGATGATAAACGGCTGAATGCTGTCGCTGAATCATTGGCAATTTCCGCTTTGAGATTTTTCTTGATCAGAGGAGATATTGCCAAAGATATTGTTTTTGATTTGGACGAAGCGATGGATATGCAAGGGGAAACCTGAGCTTATATCCTCTATACCGGAGCGAGAATACAGAGCATCATTGATAGCGATAGCGCATGAACGGTAAATAAAAAAAAGATTGATTATTCTTTGCTCCAAGAAAATGAAGAATTCTCATTAATAAAAAAAATCAGCTCGTTGGATGAACTCATTCGGAAAGCAAAGGAAGACTTAGCTCCTCACTATATCGCTAAATATTGTTTCGATCTTGCTCAGTTAATAAATAGTTATTATGCACATACCAAGATAGTAGTCGACGATGAAAATATCAAAACAGCAAGGATCGCTTTATTGCAAAAAGTTCTAGAAACCTTGAAACAAGCGATGGAATTGATAGGAATGGTATTTATAGAAAGAATGTAAAAAAATAGCTTAAAGCTTGGAGCTTAAAGCCTGAAGCACATTTTAGTTTGTAAGTTATAAAACAATGAAACTTCGTGAAGAACGAGAACAACGTGGCATTATAAACCAATTTTCAAACGAAAAGGTTTTTGATCTTTTAGGCGCCTGAGGGCAAAAATTTTATATCTGATTTGATCCTTCTGCGGATTCTCTCCAACTTGGGAATATGTTTTCCGTGATGGCCGCTATCCATCTTATGAGATATGGAAACAAATGCTATTTTCTCGTGGGGTGAGCGACTGGTATGATAGGTGATCCAAGTTTAAAAGATGCGGAAAGAACATTTCTTTCGGAAGAGCAGCTTAGACACAATGAACAATGTATTTATAATCAACTCAAACATTTTCTGGAAAATATCAAAAAAAACTATGATATCACATTTGACTATGAAATGGTTGATAATTATGATTTTTATAAAGATATGAATTATCTAAAGTTCTTGTGAGAAGTAGGAAAATATATCACGGTAAACACGATGATAGCAAAAGAATCGGTAAAAAAAAGAATAGAAGATCCAGACAAAAGTATTACTTACGCAGAATTTAGTTATATGTTGATACAAGGATATGATTTTGTCCATCTGTTTCAGAATAATGGTGTGAATATACAACTTGGAGGATCAGATCAGCGAGGTAATGTAATGACAGGCATGGAAATCATCAGAAAAAAATTAGATAAAGAAGCGTTTTGTCTCACGATACCTTTGATTACTGATGCTTCTGGTAAAAAATTCTGAAAATCTGAATGAAACGCAATCCGAGTAGATCAAAATAAAAATAGTCCCTACTTCGTGTATCAGTTTTTTATGAATATAGAAGATGCTTTGGTAGAAAAATTACTCAAAGTATTTTCATTGAAATCATTGGAAGAGATAGAAGTAATCGTAAAAAAACATATGGAAAATCCATCAGATCGTTATGGACAAAAAGAGCTTGCAAGCCGAGTAGTAGAAGTGCTTTTTGGAAAGGATGCGGTAAAACAAGCAGAAAATATTTCCAAAGTGCTGTTTGGATGAAAAGATATTATGGAGACAATCAAGTGATTTACTCAAGATGACATAAATGCTTTAGCGCAAGAAACATGAAGTATATCCAAAAAAGATCAGGAAATGAAAATATTGGATATCTTTACTGAGTCAGGATTGACTGCTTCAAACGGAGAAGCCAAAAAACTTATTGCCACAGGTTCATTATATTGCAACGAAGTAAAAGTTACCGATTTCCAACAGATAATAAGAAAAGAAAATTTCGTTAATGGCGTCTTATTGTTGAGAAAAGGCAAAAAACAATTTAAACTTGTTAAGGTAAACAAATAAATTGCGTGGCTATGTGTTTTTTGATAAACAAAAACCCCGCAATAAATTACGGGGCTGAATATCTCTCTTATATTTATTTTGTCTCAGCAACTCTTTGCATCATCAACATGACTCGCCCTCTCAATTCTTTAGCTGAAGGGGTATCTATCTTAGTCATGATTCATTCTGCTTTCAATGCTTTCAAATGATTTTCATAATATTTAATTCATCCATTATTTTTTGTTCCTCGAAGTAATCTAGAAAGAATCGTACCAAACTGAGCCCTATCGACTTTTTGATTAGGATCGAAGGTTTTTTTGAGTGTCACACCATCACTTTCATATCACATCAATCACAATCTACATGCCACCATCGCATAGTATTGTGTTTCTTTAGACAATGATGAAGTATCTGAGAATATGCACGTTGCTCCTGTGGAAACATTTTTATTTAATACATTGAGAGCAAAATTACTTATCATCTTCGCCATATCTTTTCTGACCAAAACACTTTTTAAATTCGCTTTTTGAATCGTTGTGATAGTAGTGATATCGTATCCATACGCTCGAAGATATGCGTTATTAAGCTCTGTAGAGAAGGATGAATCTACAATACTTGGAGCTGGCTTATCTGCTGCTGCAGCATGGAAAGGGAGTTTTTGAACCAGCTTTTCTATCAGCGAACATTTGCCGCAAATAGTATCGTAGTAACTATCAGAACAATCTCTATCTAGTGGACATATGTCTTTAGCAAAAGATCCGCCTCCACCACCACCTCATCCATTATTTCCTACGGGATTAGTTGTTGTAGTTTTTTTTGCAGTGACAAAGAAAGAAAGATGATCTGTGCGGAAACTACATACCAAATTTGAATGCAAAGCACATGTTGTATCTGGAGCATTTGCAGTCCACCTCGAACCATCTTCTGATCTATATATTTCAAGCACATCGCCGCTAGTTCCTCAAGCCACTACAAAACTCACTGTAAAGTATCATCCTAGGGCGATAAGAGAATCTGTGTTTGATCATGCTTGTATCGTTTGGAAAAGCACTGTCGTAGTAGTAGTTGATCAGTTATTTACCCTTTGAGCTGGCAATCCCGTTTCTCAAAAATTAGCATATCCCGTAGTCAATGAACCAATAACTGACGGTGGGAATAGCACTCCATTCCATGTTCCTCAGGAAGTCATGATAGTAAATCAGCTTAAATCTATTTGCAATACATTGTTTGTGTTTCCTGTATTTTGTATCGCTAATGTTCACGTACTTGTAAATACAATACCCGTACTCATATATCATACCAAAAATATATTTCCGCTAGTTACAAAAGTTCACGTAATGGTTGATGTATCGATCGCTGTAGAATTTGCAGGAACAATCCAATTAACGGTAGCTGTTGTACTTCATATATTGCCTACAGCATCTTCAAAGGTAAAGATGAACGTTCCATTTCACGTAAAGGTATATCCTGATGATCAATCATTATTTGTGATAGTAATAGGTTCAGATCAACTTAATGTGGCGATTACATTTCCATTAGTTATTGTTACAGGGTCGTAAAGTATAGTTCCACTAGGATTTGTTTTATCTATCCATGTTACTGTTGCGGTAGTTTCACCGGTGTTTCCAGCGAGATCTGTAAATTCAAATAGAAATGTATCATTTCAGGTAAACGTATGTCATGATATTCCTCCGTTAGTAGTAATAATAATTTCCTCAGATCAACTCAAGGTAGCGATCACGTCTCCACTCGTAAGAGCTCATGATGTCGGACTATATGTTATCGTTCCGCTAGGTAAGATTTTATCTATATTGCTAATAGTTACCGTTTGAGTCGTTTCATTACCTACAGCATCTGTTGCTACGAAATCAAAACTTCCATTTCAGGTAAAGGTATGCGTAGTAGTATTTAATGTTCCTTCATTCGTTGAGGCAGTGACAATAACATCCTGATTAGTGGGTGAAGTATTGTATGAATCAATAGTAATTACAGGAGCTATTTTATCTATCCAGGTCACTGTTGCAGTAGCTTCACCAGTATTCCCAGCGAGATCGATAAATTCAAACGTAAATGTTCATGTATCAGTAAATGTATGGGTCAATCAATCAGTATTGGTGATAGTGATAGGTTCAGATCAACTCAAGGTAGCTATCACGTCTCCACTAGTTGCTGTTCATGAAGTCGGTGAATACGTAAGAGATGCGGTTGGCTTAATAGTATCATAAATAAATGTTCATGTAGCAGTGCGTGAATTATATACTAGATCGTTTACCACTATTTCTTCCGTATGTATGCCTTGAATTCATGTGACTGACTGAGTAAATGTCCATGAACCCATTTGTCCGGAACTTGTAGGAAATGCTGTTCCAGAATTGAGCGTAGCTGAAGTGTCTGATGTTATATCTCTAACGGTGATTCCTGTGATTCACAAAGTTGTATCCTGAGCAAGGATACTAACAGTAACCAAATTTGCTACTCCTACATATGTAGGAGTGATTGAAGTAAGTGAAAGAGTAGGCGCTGTCCTATCTAAGATAATTTGTCCAATTTCGCGATATCACGTATTGGTAGAAGAATCAATCGCGCTGCCAGAAATAAGATATATACCATCAAAAGCACCATTTGGGAAGGTATAGGTTCCACTCCGTACTCCATTTTGTGTATTTCATGAAACAAGCGACAATGTTACGCCAGTAACGAATCATCCTGTTCCAACTATAGAAACCGATGCATCAGTTACTCCATGTACATCAGTCACTGTTTGGGTGATAGTAATTTGCGCTGTGGTTCAAACAGAATCTGGAGTAAGAGTAACAGCAGTAATATTAGGTGCGGTAGTATCTACAACATTTACTGTTCTTGTTAAAATATTCCCCGTATTCCCAGAAGTATCTACATATATATAATTAAGGATGTATGTCCCAAGAACTCAAGTATTTACTGATCAGCTTATTGTTGCAGTTCCATCACCATCATAATTATCTGTTCGTGTTGCTCATTGTTCTGTATATCTATTTCCATATTCTACAGTAACTGCAGCTGATCAATTTAAGGTAATAACTGGTTTTGTGGTATCCACTACATGTACGGTTCTTGTTCTTTGGGTAGCTGCATTTCCTACAGCATCTGTTACATCATAGGTGATAATGTAGGTTCATACATGATGAATATCGACATTACCACTAATTACCACCCTATCATTAATATCGACATCCATATTGTCAGTAGCTATTGCGCCGAATTCAGTATAGGGAGATCCTACTTCTAGCGTTACAATAAAAGGACCATAACGAGTAAGTACTGGCGCAGTCTTATCTATATTACTAATAGTTACTGTTTGAGTCGTTGCGTTACCCACAGCATCTGTTGCTATGAAATCAAAACTTCCATTTCAGGTAAAGGTATGCGTAGTGGTATTTAATGTTCCTTCATTCGTTGAGGCAGTGACAATGACATCCTGATTAGTGGGTGAAGTATTGTATGGATCAATAGTAATTACGGGAAACACTTTATCTATTCACGTCACAGTAGCTGTTGCATTTCAGGTATTCCCTGCAAGATCTTGGAATTCAAAAATAAAGCTTCCATTTCAGGTAAAGGTATGTCATGACAATCATCCATTATTGGTAATAATAATTGCTTCAGATCAACTTAATGTGGCGATCACATTTCCACTGGTCGCTGTTGCTGGATTGTAACTTATCGTTCCGGTAGGCGCTGTTTTGTCTATCCATGTTACCGTTGCTGTTGTACTTCATGTGTTACCTACAGCATCCTCAAATTCAAAAATAAAGCTTCCATTTCAGGTAAAGGTATGTCATGACAATCATCCATTATTGGTAATAGTAATTGCTTCAGATCAACTTAATGTGGCGATCACATTTCCACTGGTCGCTGTTGCTGGATTGTAACTTACCGTACCGGTAGGCGCTGTTTTATCTTCATAGAGTGATACAAGATATCCAGCTGGCGCTCAGTTATATGATGAAAAATTTCCTCCGACCAATGTTTTTTCATCGTTTTGCACTGCTAGTGCATAGACATTACTATCAAATCAATTTCAAATATCAAAATCTGTATCTCTGGTTCCATCCGCATTGAGACGGGTAATATAGTTTACTGGGGACATATCATACATGGTAAAATTTCCACCGACTATAATTTTTCCACCGCTTTGCACTACTAACGTATTAACATTCATACTAAATCAATTTCAGATACTGAAAAAAGCATCTCTGGTTCCATCGGTATTGAGACGGATAATTTTATTGGCTGGTAATCAGTTATATGTTGAAAAATTTCCACCAACTACAATCTTTCCATTGCTTTGCACTGCCAGTGTATTGACGCCCATATTAAATCACACTCAGATGTTGAACCCTGTATCTTGGCTTCCATTAGTATTGAGACGAATAATATCATTTGCTGATGACATGTTATAGGACGAAAATCGTCCTCAGACAATAATTTTTCCATTGCTTTGTATTGCTAGAGCAGATACGCCCATATTAAATCACATTCACATAGCAAAATCTGTATCATTACTTCCATCGGTATTGAGACGGATAATTTTATTGGCTGATATCATGTTATATGTTGAAAAATTTCCACCGACAATAATTTTGCCATCACTTTGCAATGCTAGAGCAGATACGCCCATATTAAATCACATTCAAATAGTGAAATCTGTATCTTTGCTTCCATTCGTATTAAGACGGGTGATATAATGTGCTGAATCCATGTTATAGGTAATAAAATTTCCACCGACAATAATTTTGCCATCACTTTGGATTGCTAGCGCAGTGACACTGCTATCAAATCAATCTCAAATGTTGAAATTTGTGTCCTTGCTTCCATCAGTATTAAGACGGATAATATAATTTGCTGCTGCTCAGTTATATGAGGTAAAAGATCCACCGACTATAACTTTTCCATCACTTTGTACTGCTAAAGCTGCAACAGTGCCATTAAATCAATCTCAGATATTGAACCCTGTATCTTGTGTTCCATCAGCGTTGAGACGGATAATGTAATTTGCTGTTACTCAGTTATATGTTGAAAAAACTCCTCCGACCACGATTTTATCGCCACTTTGCACTGCTAAAGCATTAACCGTATTATTAAATCCATTTCAGATAATGAACCCTGTATCTTGTGTACCATCCGTATTAAGACGGGTAATTTTATTTGCCGATGTTCAGTTATATGAGGTAAAAGATCCTCCGATCACGATTTTATCACCACTTTGCACTGCAAGTGCAGAAATACTATTATTAAATCAATCTCAGATAGTGAAGGTTATATCCTTAGTTCCATCAGTATTAAGACGGGTGATATAATTTGCAGCTACTCAGCTATATGAGGTAAACGATCCACCAACCACAATTTTATCATCACTTTGTATCGCTAACGTAGACACACTACCATTAAATCAATCTCAGATAGTGAAGGTTATATCTTTAGTTCCATCAGTATTGAGACGGATAATATAATTCGTTGGTAGTAGGTTATATGTTGAAAACGATCCTCCGGCCACTATCTGCCCATCGCTTTGCACGGCTAGAGCTGCAACAGTGCCATTAAATCAATCTCAGAGAATAAATCCTGTATC
>JBAZRN010000035.1:0-8107 GCA_041663325.1 Candidatus Absconditabacterales bacterium
CGAATCTTTTTCATGTCTTTGTCAGTATAGATAAATGTCATTTCAAATTGGTTAGGAATAAATCCCTACCAATTTTACTGACATTTCTATTTTTGGGTACTACTGACAATTTAACCTTGCTGTGACAGATCTGGTCTAAAGTGCTTGAAAAAACAAAGAAAATCAGTATAAGGAGATTGGTTTTATTTATTAGAAAATAGAATATGTTTAAAAATTACATTGATATGCTTATGCATAAGGCCGTATATTCAACTGGTAAAGATTGAATAATTCTTGCTAAAATTCCTTGATATGTATGATTCTTTTCCCAATGAGATAATTTTGAAGATGCAAGAGAAAATTTACAAGATGCTATTGAAAGTGTAATAATGTATAAAATATTACAGAAAGATGATAAACTATTGATACAGGAAATCAGTGATTTTATCAAAGTTAAGGAACTTGCATATGCCTAGAATTACACCATTAAAATTTAGGGAAGTGTGTGAGAAGTTAAAAAAGATATGATTTGAATGACCCTATGGATGAGGGAAACATCCGATTATGGATAATGGAACTATTGTGATACCAGTTCCACATCATTGATGAAAGGACGTAGCGACACAAACAATAGAAGAAATAATACATTCAGTGGGTGTTAATAAAGACGAATGGATAAAACTATAACGAGTAATTATTATACTACGGATAGTAAAAAAACACGATGTATGAACTCATGCTCAATTATACAAATAATGGTTAATAAGTAATTCGATAGCAAGTTGCACAGGTGATAAACTTTGGACTATTAAATTCTTCTGAGATAATTTCTATGGATGCAAATCTTCATGATGAGTACAGTTAAATAATTACTGATCTAATTTTTCCATCTTCTTAATAAGAGCAAGAACGTAGCTTTTTGCTTTATCATTAATCTGCGTTTCAGCTAATATATCTCTCGCTTTTTGACTATATTCGAGGATATTTTTTTTGCCAAACGCTATGGCTCCGCTTTCTTCAAACATCGCTTGCAGAGCTTTAATCTGTGTGTCATCAAGTTTTTTCCCCATAGACGATTTCAAGAGTTCTTTCTGCTTTGGAGTTCATTTTTCAAAAATATAATTGGTGAAATATGTTTGTTGTCATTCTTGGATATCGCTAAATGCAGACTTGGTTTTATCGCCAAAAGTGATGTCCAAATAATCATCTCTCATTTGAAACGCCATACCCATATATTTTCCTAGTTCTATGACAAGTTTCTTTTGCTGGTCAGAAGCATCGGCAAGAATAGCTCAGGTGAGCATAGGTCTAATGAATGTATAAGAAGCGGTTTTATACATGTTTTTTTTATCGATCAGTGATAGTGAGGCTGGTCAAGAAATCATCATATCGACGTCGATCATTTGTCAGAGAATCACTTCTTCAATCATACTGTGAACATTTTTTCTGGCTTCCAAAAGGAGATTTTCTGCGAAATCATGCTGCTTATATCGAAGTTCATAGACTCGAGAAAGAAGGAGATCTCCAAGGAGAATAGCTTGTCCTTCAGCGACATGGTGCGCGTGGAGGCTTCATTTCAAAGCCTTTTCTATAAAGGTATGTACCGTAAACGCATTGTGTCTTTTGTCTGCTTGATCAATGACATCATCGTGGATAAGCGCCATAGAATGAAGAAGTTCAAAGATGATTCCAAAATTCAAAATCGCCTTTTCATTATCTCCGCCAAATCATTTATAAATGAGCCATAGTCCATAGGGTCTAATTCTTTTACCGCCGGAAAAAATAAAAGTGTTGATATAGTCGATAAAGGTATTGATTTTTTTATCGTCAATCAGCTTTTGCGCTTGTTTTACTTTCTCTTGGATATAGGTCTGCAGGATACCGTCAAAGGTGGTCTTGAATGAAGCTAAATCCATTTTTGTGAATGCAGAATGTAAAACTATTTGGATAGCATATAAATTAGTTTTTTAGTCTTCCAATTCAATGCAATTCCACTCGGGTGAAATATTTGACAAATAAGATATTATAGTTATAATATAGATGTTTATTTGTAACAAATTACTTATGGGAAAATTTACACAATCAATGAATGCAGCTGCGCTTAGAACGGGAAATACTATAGCAACTCCACTTAGACGATGAGGGGAGTTTAGCAATGCGTTAGGAAATATCCCTAGACAGTGATATAGTTCAGCAAAAAATGTCCACGAAGTTACCAAACAAACTCGAGATGCTTTGATGGATAATTTTCTCAATTTTTCCAAAGTCCAGGGGAAATGGTATCAGAAAATGCTCAAAGTTCCTGCTAATTTAGTTTCTGCAATGACACGAAGACCAGCAATGATTACATGAGCAGGTATTTTAAGCTGATTCAATCAAGCAGCTCGACAGCCATTCAAAAAGCTCTTGTACACTCCAGGTAAAATGTTCAAGGGAATGCGAAACGCTACGAGACTATTCAGCAAAGAAAAATGATTTGACTTCGCAAAATACGATACGCACGAAACAGGATGAGATACCTGGATCAATAAAATCAAAGAAAAAAAGATAGGATTTCTTGGCGCAAAATTTTCAGCAGAAAGCGAAAAGCAAACAGAAAAAAAAGTAAAATCAAAACCGGTAGAAGATAAAAAACCTGAGGCGAAAACAGAAGTTAAGAAAGAAGAAATAAAAAAACCAATAGAAAATCCACACGCTGAAAGCGAATTGTTTCAAAAAAAAATCAATGAAAAAGATGATAAATTTTTTGATAAAGAATTAGCAGAAAGATGATATCCTACGGGAGCTTCATTTTGAAGCAAACCTAAAGATAAGCCCAAATCTATTAAAGAACTCCAGAAAAAACAAAAAGAAGAATCAGAAATGAAAGATAAAGCAGAACACGATAAAAACTTTCCTGATTGGAAAACATTGCCGGATGAATTCAAAAAACAATACAAAAAAGACTATGATAAAGCGCTCAAAAATAATCCAACTAAAGAATGAATAATCGCACGAGGAAAGGAAGCAAAAATGTGAGAACAGCCAGAAGAAATAGTAGAAAATTTCAAAAAAAAAGATCCTACGTTTGCAGGATATATGGAAGAAATTCTTAAAAAATAGTGGAAAATTAAAAATGTGGAGTAAATCGTAAACCTACAGATTATTGTAAGATACAATAGTTCATACCTACAAAGTCCTTTATTGTTAACTATTAGTTGTTCACTGTTAGTTAATAAAGTATTTCTTTATATTGCTTAATATACGTGTCTAACTTTTCAACTTCATCATCATCTGTCCTTTTGTTTCGATGAATTTTTCCGCATTGTTTACATTGGAAACATATTTTTAACTGTCAATTTTTGACTTCATAAGCGGTAGGATACATTTTTCATCCACACGTCGTCGCTCTATCTCCTGGTATTTCACCATCTACATGCAAGGAAATAAAACAATATGGACAATGATTTCTACAAGTTTTAGCTGCTTGAGAAATTTTTTTTCAACAATTTATGCAAGTAAATGACTCGTTGATTTTTTTCATTAGCGTGTTATATAGTAAATTACCCCACCCCAATCATCCCCACCTGGTGGAGAGGGTCGACCGAAGGTCGGGGTGAGGTAACTAATTAGCGTTTTTAGTGACCACATGGTCGTAGAAGGCAAGTTGTTCTCCTAATAACTTAGAAGTGGATGGCTCCGTTACACACAAGGCATAACTTTATGGCCCCCAGAATGTACATAGGAAGTAATATTCCTCACCTCGCGTACGCGCCCTGTAGTCACGATATTATTCTTCTATTGCTTGATCCGCTTGTAGTTTGGCTTCTTCTCTTGCTTTGATTCTCTCTGGGTTTTCATTGGCAAAATCTACTTTTACCGCTCTTCCCATAATCTCTTGTCCATCCATTGCTTTTTGCGCTTTAGCGGCGTCTTCAGGATTGACAAATTCTACAAATCCAAATCCTCTGCTTTTGTTTGTCTCTTGATCGAGTTTTACCCTAGCAAAAGCGACTTCTCCAAACTTTGAAAATTCTTCTCTAAGCTCTTTTCCTCTCAATTTCCGATTTAGCCCGCCAACAAATAATTTTGTTTGGCTGACAATAGTGTTTTCTTCTGACATGTATCAAAAAAACAAAATAAATAAACAGCAAAAATGTATAATTTTGTTTTCAAAATACAAGACAATTAAAATTTGCATTATTTTCAATTCTGGGTATAATTAACTAGATAAGCTTCAAACTTTACTCTTTAAGCTACTTCGTTATGACAGATCCTATCCAATGAACTAATCCGCCACAAAACCAGCAAAATACTCAACAGTGACCTATTGATGATATTTTGGGGGGAGAAGATATTTTCGCTGCGATACCTGATAATATTCAGACTCCTGTAGTTGCTCCGATTCAGCAAGAAATAAAAGTTCCTGTAGAACCCGTACATGTTCCTGAAATACCTCCAACACAAGATGTGACTCCACATATTACTGACGAAGAAATGCAGGATATTCAGCAGCAATCGTCTATAGAACAAATCAAGGTAGAGGATCTTTTGGACACAAAACTTCAGACAGACGTGCAAAAAAAATTCGGTGAATTGTTTTTTACTACCAAGAAGATTTATGAACTCAAAGACAAAATATGAAATTCTGAAGAAACTTTTGACATTCTCTGAGCAGACAACGACAAGATATTCATCTCATATAGATTCCTTCTTGACGAGACTGATGATCCGATGATTTTCATCACCAAAATAGAACAAGAAAAAGAGACGGAAGAAGAAACAGTCAATGAATTAAGATTTACGTTCAATGAAGAAAATTCATCCATAGAAGTGATGATAAATGATACCTTGCTTTTTGATGAACATAAAGATTTCACCGAAGATCCCAAGAAAAAAATGCAAGTCATAGACAAATTAAATAAGTTTATTTTCTTGACCTCAGAAGAACTCAGAAAAGTAGAAAAAGAGATCAAAGACAAAGAGGAAATGGAAAGAGAAAGAAGAAAGCTACAAGAAGTATTCAGAAACTTCTAGCTATCACATATATTTTTCGAAAAAAAAAGACCGCAAATACGCGGTCTAAAGTTTGAATTTGTATTATCCTCTTGTGGCGATAATTTTGTTTATCAATTCTGGCAATCTTGTCGTCAAAGCAAAGTTTGTATCACACCAATGCATTCCAGCAATTTCAATGTGATCTTTCCGGGAATAGTCTCCTATACAGATTGTTTTAGGAGCTTTGTGGGTCTGAGCAAGTGTGTTGAGCTCTTTTCCATCGGGATAGTCACTTATTACTATGACTGTTTCTTCCAAAATTTCAGGTAGTTCATGGAGTGTATGTAATTTAACACAGTACGTATTTCCCTTTGGAAAACTGATATAATTTTTTGAACTAAGCGCAATGCTTATTTTTTTAGTATCTGTAGGATCTACTACAATTACCTGAATCGGCTTTTTTGTATTCATTTTTTATATTTTTTATGTTTTTTTATGTATGCTACATATAAAGATAAACACAAAAATATCAACACAAAATGATATTTATTTTTTGTCTTATAATAATTCAATCAGTTCGTCAGCTAGTCCATGATTGGCTATATAAGAATTGGTTGCTTCTCTCATTCTCGTAAGCTCTTCACCAAATCGTTCGGGGACAATGAATTTTTTCGCATCTCTTTTGCTAGCAAATTCCACTTCAGCGGTTTTGAGTCATTGTAAATTTTTATATACATCCAATTCGATAGTAAGACCATCATACGGTAGTTCATAGCGAGTTTTTTCGAGAAAATGATTTTCTACTTGGAATCGCAATTGATCAAATTCTTCTTTGCTTATATTCGCTTCTATCTCTTCTCTCACAAGTCCATATCACTTCTTTCTAGTGACTTTATATTCATCTCAGATATGTCTGACTCTGATGCTTTTTCCCGTGCTCGGATCATTGAAATATCCCTGAATGATTTCCTTATGAGGAAATTGCTCTATATCCATAGGTATATCTTTTACCAAAAATTTTCTTTCAATTTCGAGAGCCATACTAATTAACTAATAGTTAAAAGTGGAAAGTGTTGGTATTTTTTTTATATAAATATTTTCCTTGTTAGTTTTTCATTTTTAGTTTTTCACTAATCTTTTTGTGTTTTCTGTATGCGAGTAAATAATGTATCTTCAGCGTAAATGCGATAAAGAAGAGTATCCATCCAATCGTGGCAAAGACAGAAATATTTCTGTATTGCTGTTGGCTGGTATTCATCGCGAGTGCTTGTTTTTCGCTGGGACTTGTTACTGCAGTATCTATAGTATTCGTATCACATCCAAGTTTTTGGATAATAGAGGTAAGTGCATTTTGATAGCTGATACCTGGCTCACTACCTAACTTTATCAAAAGTTTGCATTCATCCGACGACGCAGATATTTTATCCGCTTCTTGGACTATTTTTCTAAACATCATAGGATTGATATTTTTATTGAGCAGCATTCATGTAGCGGTTTTAAAATTATATATGCTTTCCGTTTGGTTTGCTCATCCATAGGATTGTTGGTCGGCGACAGAAATTTTGAGATCAATGGATGTATTGATGGAGAGCCAATCTTTGGGATAAAACGTCAGATAATTTCCATTTCGTTTGAGATTTTCAGATCCATAGAAATATTGGTCTCCGTTAAAATTGATAACGACACTATTTTTGTCTATTCATTTGCCGATATCCTTGATATCAAAGACAAAATATTGATCCAAGGTGATTCTTTGACTCGTGTCTTTGGGATAGATCAAATTAATGCTTGGCAGAATAATATCAGGTTCGCATTCGGGCACTTTTGCAAAATTGAGATCAAAGGTTTCTTTGAGCGGATAGGTTTTATTCGCAGTAATAGCCTCAGAACCTGTTCATAACGTCAATGTCTCTTTGCCTACGATATCGCTTTTAAAATACAGTTGAAAAAATGATGTAGCTTCTGTTGTCGAGGTGAATGTAGGATTTTGCACCTCAAGGATGATTTTATCGTATTCGATTTTTGAGCTAGCTATCCCATGTGTTGTGTTTGGCAATATACGAAGGATTTCAATATTTTCTGGATTATAATAGAGCACTAGGGTAAATTTACTCACGTTTTGTCCTTGCGGAGTGAAAAGAATATCCGCAGAATTAGTGCAGCCAGCATGAAATTGGTCAGCGGGTTGAAATCTTACATCAGAATATCCAGGTTGGAAAGTGACCTTTGCTCATCGTACGCATCATAGCATTCCGACTACAAAGATAAGTCATCGGGTGATACTGTTTTTTGTTTTTGCCATCAGTTTGGCTAAGAGAGTAAAATATGAATTCAGTATATACATGAACCATAAAATATCAAATGAAAATATCATTGATTTTCTGACTATTTTTCATACCTTATGAGGTGAATATCGTTGTTTTATTCCTCCTATTGTGGATGACTACTGACCTCAAAAAATTTGAAGAAAAACGTAAAACAAATCTTGCAAATACCATAGGAAGTACGCTTTGGTTAGGCGTAGAGGATCTTTCTCGTGCAGTAAGCGGCGCTAAAAAATCTAATAAGAAATGAGAAAATCTCGCTAAAAACCAAATATCCAGAGAACTCGATACATACGAAACTACTAAGATAGAAAGACATAAGAAGACGTAGTGAATAGTTAATAGTTAATAATGTTTGAATTTGTCTTTTTATGGACTATAGTAAATTACTATAGTTTATATATACCATACCAATATTTTTCACTTTTCGTTTTTAGTTTTTCACTAGTTTTTATATGGAAGATATCATTCAAAATATTTTAGATCATGAGGTGCATTTTCATTTTTCCAAAAGCGGCGGACATGGCGGTCAAAATATAAACAAGAGAGAGACCAAAGCAGAGTTATATTTTAATATCCATTATTCACAATACCTTACTTTTGAGCAAAAGCAAAGACTCATCAAATTAGCGGGAAATATGGTTCATCATCAAGAATGAATTCTCATCATGACTTGCCAAGAAGAACGTTACCAACGCGCAAATAAAGAAAAGGTGATCCATCATTTCAGGCAATTATTGACAGAAGCGCTGACTGAACCCAGAAAAAGAATCCCAACCAAACTACCAAAATCTGAAAATGAAGCGCGTATTGTGGACAAAAAGTTT
>JBAZRN010000036.1:0-7958 GCA_041663325.1 Candidatus Absconditabacterales bacterium
AAACAGCTACGCTTGCTGACATCAAAAAAAGGCACAGCATAGCTGACTTTTCTCTTTAGAGAAAATCTCAATTACATCTGACCAATAGTCCATTTGATGACATCAGACATGTTTTCTTTGGAAATTTTACCTTCATATTTTTGAAGAGTTTCTTTGATTCTCTCCGCATCATAGCCAAATCCTTTGAGGGATTTGATAATATCTTTGTACAATTTTTGATCTACGTCCATTTTTTGAATATCGTCAAAATCGAAGCTTCCTTTGAGTTCGAGAAGGATTTTTTTGGCTGATTTGGGACCGATGCCAGGAATTCATTGGAAGAACTTCGCATCAAAGGTCTTGATGGCATTTTGGAGGCTTTCTCTGGGGAGTTGAGCGAGCTGAAACGCCGTCTTGGGTCAGATTCCACTTATTTTGAGCATATCCTCAAACACATTTTTCTGCTCCATACTATCAAAAGCAAAATAGAACACTGACTTTCTATTGTCGTCCAGATACGGAAAAAGGAAGTACTCCCCTGCTTTTTTGGATCACGAATACGTGACCTCTATGCCGAGAAAGTCGTTGCTGAGCAGTTTTTTGTTTCCGATGATGGTGAGTTTACCATTGAGGTAATGGAACATGGGTAATTCTAAATGTTAAATGCTAAATTCTAGATTAGGTGTACGTATTTTTGTGGAATTTGCAAGTTGGTGAAGTATTTCTATGAGTATGTAGATTAGTGTTTGAAAGACAAAATATAGGCATATATCTGGTCAAAATCAAAGTCTCACGCAGAAATTCACAATACCGGGCGCAAATCTGTATCTATTTGTTTTTTGAGATTGTTATAATTGGATTCTAATGTATATATTTTTCTTGCTTCTTCCACTTTTTTGTAAATTAATTCTTTGATTTTGTGAAAATCATATCATTGATTCTTAGCATGCCGTACATCAAAGAAGTCTCTAATTGCAGGCTCTTGGCGTGTCAATCAGGCCCTTACCTTCTCTGCCATAGCCTCATCGAGATGCATACAGTGTATGTGTTTGGACTCAAAAATAGACAAACCGCTAATTGTGTTGATAAAAATATGTTTGATAGGTAGTTGTTGTGGATCATGCATTAAATTTTTTTGCAGATGAATATCTATCTTAATCTCTTGCTCTGAGCCATTGATGAAAGATTTATAAAGAAACCTATACATACCTTGGATATTACTATTGAATCTCGTTCTTCACTCTTGTAGCTGACATCATAAGGTTCCCATAAATTTCGATAATTTCTGCTTGTACATTTTGAGTAATCTTTCTCTGACATAATCACCACCATCTGTTAGACCCACAAAATCCAGATCCTCACTCAGTCTATAATATCAAAAGTGAACTTTATTGAGACAAGTTCATCACTTAAAAATCAAATCAGGTAGATTGTCGGCAATCCGATTGAGAATTATCGTCAGATAAAAATCTTTTTCTAGTTTTATTGTATTAAAACCAAGATTTATATCGTTTAGATATCTCTCCCAATCCTGTGAATTGGAAACACCTAGCTTCTCTTTTATTATAATCTGGATCATTTATATCTTCTTAATCCTTTGTAAAACATTCTTATCGCAGTATTTTTCAGCCATTTTTGTAAGCTTGATTCTATCTATATTTGATGGTATTCCTTTTATAAATTCAGGATTTTCTTTTTCTTTGTATAATTCTATCAATGCTCTTTCTGGACTCATAAAATTGACAAGTCTCCCCGTGATCATTTTTGTTTTTATACCATAAAAAAAGGATGGTCTTACCTTTTTGAAAATAAATTTTGCATTACCAATAATTTTTTTACCTGAAATAGTAGTATTGTAGATAGTGTATCGTTCTGCTATCTGCGTAGTAAAATGATATAGATTATAGACATGAAGCCCGCCAAACACATAAGGCTCATCTCCAAAATAAAGAGACCCAATTACATAATCGTCTTTTCTGTGGGAAGATCGGTTATTTATATATATCTTTCATCTTTTGATAGGAGTAACAATTCCATCCTTACATAACTCTGCTATAGTATACGCAGGAGCGTTTTTCTCTATCAATGTTTTTAAAATGTTATTTGTGACATATGGCTGATTATAGATCTTTAATTTATGGCTTATTGTGCCTACTTTAGTTGTTTTTTTCATGTTTTGTACTGTGTATAAAAAAGTATGATTTCGTCCTTTTCCTTGCACACCTTATACTCTATTTTTTTGTGATTTCAAGAGAAAAGTGATGCTTGTATTTTCTCTTTTGGATACATCATTTTGATGATTTATTTGTAGTGCAAAAGGTTGTTTTCTCTCTCAGCTCCCTTTGGGCATTGCGATCGTTTTGCTGACGTCGGCAAAATGATCAGATTCAGCTTTTCAACTATTGTTACACGCTTGCTTGGCTTTGTTGACTACATCAAGAAAATTATCTCGTTTTCCATGTACATACTGGTTATTCAAGTAAAGATGTATGTAGTGTATTCATCTCCTATTTCTTGTCACACCGACTGCTTTAGATATCTTCAACTCCTGCACTTCGTTTAAAATTGAAGCATCTAAAGTCATCGGTATATATTCGACGTTACCCTGCAAACTGGATAGCAGGGTTGGCGTCTCATATAATACTTTTTTGACGGGTTGATATTTTATAGTTTTCAAGCTAGTTTTGAGAAATTCTACTCCTTGCCTTCACTATGGGGAAAGAGAAAAAGTCCACTTTTGTGGACCTCTCTGCAAAAAAATTACATCTGACTATCTATTCATGAATTTTCATCTTCTTCAACATTTGGTGAAAATGCCATCGCGAGAGCTACTACCCGACCGATAAAAGACATTCATAAGAAAATTTAAATCATCTTTTCAATTTCATCTAACCCTTTCACAATTTTCCCTTCGAGCTCTTTAATCTGACTAATCAATACTTTGGGACTTTCATATTTGACTGCGGTGTATTCAATTTTTTTGTACTTGGAAATACTGAGATCGTAATTATTTTTCTTGATTTCTTCTTTGGCTACTCGGAATCGTTTTTCTCATTTTTCTGGTTGTTTATCATATTTACGGGCAGTTACACATGATGTATACTTGGCTAATATATCTGGAATATCGTTATCATTGATTGGCGTTCTTTTATCATCTAAACTATATCCATCAGCTGATACATCATAAAATCGGACCTTATTTGTTTCGTCACCTTTTGTGAAAATCAATACTGCTGTGCTTACTCCAGCGTATGGTTTAAATACTCCTGATGGCAAACTAATTACGGCTTTGAGATCAGTATTTTCTAATAGAAATTCTCTGAGTTTTTTATGTGCATTGGAGGATCCGAACAAAACTCCATCAGGAACAATCACTCCGCATCTTCCACCGACGACGAGCTTTTGATACATTAGTTCGACGAAGAGCAATTCGGTCTTTGTGGTATCTACCAAAAAATTCTGATTGATATTTGATTTTATCACACTACCTTTAAATGGCGGATTTGCTAGAATAACATCATACTCTGGTTCATGAGAATATTCTTTTCCTAGTGTATCTTTATACGTAATATTTGGAGAGTTGATACCATGTAATATGCTATTCATCAATGCTATTCTCACCATTTTAGTAGAAAAATCAAAACCAGAGAATGCTGTAGTTTTTAGTTTATTCCGATCTTTTGCATCAAGCAAATCTGCCGGATAATGTGTGCCTGTTTCATCTGTAAATATTGTATCTTTGCTCGTGTTTGCTTGGATGATATGTTTGTAAGCATTTATTATAAATCATGCAGTTCCACAAGCTGGATCACATATTTTGTCATGTTTTGTTGGATCAATGATATCTACTATCATTTCAATAATATGTCTTGGTGTACGAAATGCTCATCACTTTCCTGCACTTGATATTTCATTGAGTAGATATTCATAGATATCTCATACTGTATCATCATTTTGATGTGTTATTTCTAAGTGTTCTATAATACTCACTGCAGAAACAAGCAAACCAGCACTAGGAATCATAAATATAGAATCTTTGAGACTATCAGCGAACAAGTCAGCGTGTGGTAAATTTTTGATAAATGGGAACACCACATCTTTAACGAAAACGAACATTTCTTCTGCAGGCATCTGCGACCAATGAGATCGCCTTAATTCTTCTCATTTATACTTTTTTCCATTTTGTTCAAATGTTCCGTCAAATACGGAAGTATAAGAAAATGAAGACAATCTCTCAGCTTTTAAGCTACTTTGCTTATCTATATCATCAAGTCTTTTCATAAAGATGAGATAATTGATCTGTTCTATGGCAGTCAATGGATCAGCTAAACCATTGGCAAAAAACATATTTCGAAGACCATCAATTTGTGATTTGAGTTCTGCGTTGAGCATAGTGAGTATGTGAAAAATAAATTAAATTCCTGTAAATTTTCCTGTAAGAGATGAATAATTTTTTCTGATTTCTCATCTTCGTCGATTTGTTTCGTTACTTCATTTTACGTCGGTCTTGGCGTAGACCAGCAAGATATGACATTCGTGGTTCTCCTGATCCATATGGACGATATATCTATTCCCCGAACCATGTGGAGACTCTTGGGTTCATGCGACTGCGAATTCACATTTTACGATATGGCAACTTCTACAAGAATGTATTTTTTCAGCTTTCGTTGTTTGCAAATAAGCTTCTATACGAGCAGTAACTCACTGTATCGCTCTGAGAGTAACGTCTCGCGCGTTCTTATATGTTTTGGAAAAAGATTTAATGAAATGATCTTCGGCGTACGCTCATATATATACTTTATACAGATCATTAATAGACATTTTCAGGTTCTTCTTGGGTAATAAATTCGTATGGAATGATTTCTTTGTCTTGGCACAACATCCAAGGCAACTGTTTGTGGGTAAAGTCTACTATTTCTTGGGTATCAGCCTTTTGCCGTTTTTTACAAATCTTTTTGATGAGACCCAATTCCTCCGCGTCTAAATCACCTCCATTTTCCGAAATATTTTCTATCATATAAGCTGTTCATTTTTTAGTAACTGCAATAGATTGTTGTTGCTCCAATTCTTCTATCGTAGTAAAATATGCATCAGGCACAGGTCATTGCCGTATTCTACGATATTCCAGTCACGTTAACGAATTTAGATGATTATAAAATCGGGCAAAATCTACCAAATAACAAAGCTTTGCTAATTTAGTTTTGGTAATCTTACCGTCTGATCAAGACCCATATTTGATGCATGACTTGATGATTTGTTTATATTTTTCTCGATTGGTGTCCGTTGTTGCTGTCATTTTGGTATCTTGATTCATAAAATGATCTATAGTAACACCATAAAGATCAGCTAATTTGACAGCCGCTCATAGGGAAAGTTTGGATATTCCTTTTTCAACATTGCTGTAGGTCTGGCGAGTGATGCCGAGATGGTCGGCAATTTGTTGTTGAGAAAATCACTTCTCTTCACGAAGCTTTTTGATAGTAGAAGAAATCATGATTAGGGTCGGGAAAAGATAAATTTGTTATTTGATTGTTGATAGTATGTTAAAAAGATTAACAAAATCAAGAGAAAATGTTTAAAATATTAACACCGCTAAAATAATACTCCCTAATACCTATAAAATAATTTTATGGCTATTTGTAGATTTTGACGAATACCTATAAAAAAATTAAGATATGTTGGATTTGAATCTACTTTGATTTTTTGTATACTGCCATCAACGTACAAGTAATATCTATCTTTGCTATTCTATGAATGTTATACAAATTTTTATTTGCCGTAACAGATATTAGGATGGTTATCAATAAAATAATCTTGTGTTTGTGATGGAATGCTGGATACCTCCATTGCGCTGGTTTGCTTTGGTAAAAAGCTACTATGCATAGCATTCAAATATTAAGCAACTATAGGTATTATTTATGTACTGTTGCAAGGAGGACGTGGTTCGAATCCACGTACCAGCGATTAATATCAAGCTTCTTTCAATCTCATCAACAATAAATTAGCCAGAAACAAAAAGTGGATGGCTTTTTCTTTTTCAAGTTTAACATGGTCGTGCGCTTTGGGATTTCTTATGGCAAGCATAGCTCATCTAAACAAATCCATATATCCCTGCTGAATATTTTGCCCTGTTTCAGTTTCCAAATCTCATAATATGATTATGGGCTTTTTGACTGAAAATGCTTTATTCATTAAATCGGCTCAATCGAACGATTCTCCTGTATTTTTTTTAACGATTTCTTTCACCTTATTGTTTACTAGCTTCATTGCTTCAAGGACTGAATTACTATAATGCTCGTCATCAAACAATCCCTTTGATAACTCAACCAATTCTTTATCAAACATTTTTCGTATATCTAGCTCCACATTTTGTTTTTTCTTTTTTTCTTCTTTGACTGGATCAACTTCCTCCAGATCATCAACCAATGTCTGTAAAAAGTATTTGGCTTGATCTAATCATTTTTCATAATCTTCTTGATCTTGTTCATCAAATGATTTTCTAGACAGAATTCTTGGAAATATGGATCAAGAATAAGAAATTCATTTAAAACGCCCAACTTCTTTTGATCATTCTCAATAAATAGATGCTATCACACTGATCGTCCTTGTTTCCCAATCAGTAAAAACTCCAGTGTTCCTCTGTTTTTTAACAATATCTATTTTATCTATCTGTTTCTGCAATTTCTCTTTGCTGCTCATAGAGACATATTTTGTAATTAAAACTATTTCTTATAAAATATCATATTCCCATCTATGCTATATACAAGACCGCTGCTAAATATATATTGGTCATTCATATATTCAATCTTTATTTCCTCATTATTAATTTTGGTATACAGATTTTCATAAATACTTGAATAAAAGAATGTTCAAATTAAAGAAAAACCAATACACATGAACATAATAATGTTTGAAACTATTGATTCTCTGGTGACCATCTTATTTAGTACAATTTCAATCCCTGCAATCAATCAGAAGATAAATCATAATAGAATGAATCATATACATAAAGAATAGTACATATTTGACTTAGAAAAAAAGAAGAAATAATATACTCACATGAAGAATAATGTAGGCAGTATTCATAAAAAGAGATTAAAATATTTGTATGTAGCTACTCTTTCGAATAAGAGATATAACCGTTTTCCCCCAATATATAATCATACATTAGTTACTAGATAAAACACTAAAACATGCAAAAACAAAAATACAGAATCATTAAACATCTGGTTTCGGCTAAAAAATCAAAATCAAATTTTGTTGTCTACAGAGAATATTCTTGAAGCTTGTAAATAAGCTGCAAATATCATAAATACAACCATTACCTCTCAAAGCAATATTCAGTGTTTTTTTATATTATTCAATCAATCACTCAATTCTTTCATAAAAAAGGTATCTTTAGCTGCGCTTTTGCTTTTCATTTCACCTACACTTTACAAACTAAAACTCCTCTGCATCTCTGCCCGATACAGCTCTTCTAGCTTCGCTAACGCGAGCTTATGCTCGGATTTTTGAGCTTCTATCTGAGCGATGATGTCGGCGAATTTTTGCTGAAGAGGAAATGGCGGAAGTGGAACCAATTCAGTATTAAATAAATTTCTATTTAACGTTGGAACTCCGGCTCATCTTACATAACGATTTAAATCAAACGCTCTCAGGTAAAAAGCAACATATATTGGATTATTTCATTTAAGACTTTCTGAATAGAGAGCTGTATTTAATGGCCAATAATTTCATTCTATATATTGAACTTCTCATATAGTCCCTGAACGTCCAGTGACTACTCATGGTCATTCAGCCTTATACTTATTATGATACCCGACTATATTAGTTGAAGCAATCACTGGATATTCTCAAGCCATCCTATCTTGTATTGGAAGATCATGTCATCTTTTCAGAACAACTACATCTGTAAATATTTTTTTATCCCATTTTTTTTCATTAGTTCTAAGATCGCCAAACATCTCCAAGAAGATTGA
>JBAZRN010000037.1:0-7169 GCA_041663325.1 Candidatus Absconditabacterales bacterium
TTCGGATGGTTTTTCAAACCGCTTCGAAAGATTGCAGTAAACAACTTTATTACAAAATTTTTCTTTGCAAAAAATATATACTGAGTCAACGAACTCACTTCGCTCTTCCATTTCCCGGATGCTACCTATAACCGTTCACCAATTATTTCATGGATGCAATATAAAGTGCTTCCCGCGCCAGAAAATCTCCCTATGCCCAAAGATTTTAATGGATATATCATGGGATGAGTATTAGCAGAAAGTTATAAATGATGAAAACTCGATATCATACTTGCCGATTATAAAAAACATCGAGCAGTAGCTGAAACAACATATAATGAAGAAGTATTCGAACCAATAGAAAAGTTTACACAGAAACAATTAGAAGGAAAAGAAATCATAGAAAAGATTGAGTGAAACGGAACCCTACAAGATGGGAATAGCAAAAAATTCGTCAAATCAATAGTACAAAAAAAATGATTCTGATATAAGTTATTTAAAGATGCTATCTTATTATGAACGAATATTTATAGAAATACTTTATCACCAGTGTACATGAAGAGAGACGATAGAATGAGGCATTACTATTGCATAGGAAAATCTGGTACATGAAAATCAGTCTTTTTACAAACTATAGCAAGACAAGATATTTGGAATGGTGATGGACTTTGTATTATCGATCCGCATTGAGATCTTGCAGAAGACATGCTTGCCTATATCCCGAAAGAAAGAGCAAAAGATATTGTGTATTTTGACGCAGGAGATGAAGAAAGACCGATGGGATTGAATCTGTATGAAATTAATATCTTGGATGAAGCTGATAGAGTCGTTAATGACGCGACAGAAATATTTATCAAGATGTTTGGTCCGGAAATCTTTGGTCCAAGATTACAAGAATATTTTAAATACGGAAGCCTAACTCTGCTTGAAGACTTCGAAGATAGACCTACCCTTCTAGACATCGTAAGACTCTTTACCGACGAAGGATATAGAGAATACAAAGTAAAAAAAGTTACCAATCCCACCGTAAAAAACCGATGGGACAAAACATTTAACGCAATGGGACAGAGAGAAAAAGAAGAAATAATCCCATATTTCTCAGCAAAATTCGTATCATTCAATACCAATAGATTGATCAGAAATATAATCGGACAGACGAAATCAGCATTTAAGTTTGAAGATATTATGGACAATAAAAAAATTCTGATTATCAACCTCAGTAAAGGTAAAATCGGAGAATCAAATGCTAATCTGCTTGGTATGATCGTTGTATCCAAGATATATACGGCAGCAATGGCGAGAGCAAGACAGAAAGAAGAAGATAGAAAAGATTTCTTCCTTTATGTGGATGAATTCCAAAACTTCGTATCAGGAACATTTGCAGACATTTTATCAGAAGCTAGAAAGTATAGACTATCACTTATCATGGCTCACCAATATATCGCACAGCTTGATCCACCAAAAGGACTGGGTGATGTCGGTGGTGGAAAAAACGACGTAAAAGCAGCGGTATTTGGTAACGTTGGTACAATGCAATCATTCAAAGTCGGTGCTCCCGACGCAGAATTCCTCGAAAAAGAATACGCGCCAGTGCTTTCACAAGAAGATATCGTAGGTATAGCAAACTATAAAGCATATGTAAAATTAAACATCGACAACTCTACAACCCGCGCATTTAGTATGAATATGATTTATACAACGACCTATCAAAACAAAAAAATAGTACCTATCCTCAAAGAATATTCAGGGAAAAAATACGGAAGAAAAAGGGAATTCGTTGATGCAGAGATGGAAGCGAGACTAGGAATGAGTACAGACGAAACCAAGTTACCAGAAGTAACTCCAGTTTCTGAGACAAAACCAGCACCTACCACTACAATAACTCCTCCACCAGCTGAAACAACTCCAGTAAAATAATTTATCTATAGATCTCCGAGATGAAGAATATATTAAAACAATCATCAGAATGAAAAAAGCCTGATAAGACAGGAGAATTTACTCCTATTACAAAAACAATAAAGACAGAGAAAGTACAGGCAAATTATAAATTACGACGTGATTATAATGGTGAAAATGTTATAGAAATAGGTCAAGGTTCTAGTCATATAAGTGAAAACAATTTGCCACTTATTAGTGATGGATTTAGCAAATGCCAAGCGGTGATAGTCAAAAACAATAAAACAGGGGAAATATGACTTTTACACATAGAGGCAGATTGACGTTTCACTCCCACACATGTAGAAACATTATCTAAGATTGATGAGCATTTTCATTACATGGATCAGAAAGAGTTTTCTGACGATATAGATGCTTTTATACTCTATAGGGAAGATAGAGCTCCTAAACCATACGACCGTTTCCATAATAGAAAATACAATACAAAAATAATACCAATAACACCTGGGAAAGATGATAGACGATGAATAATCTATGATCCAAAAACAAACAACATCATAATTCACACAAGTGAAGATGGATATGACAAGCTAACGTATTATAAATGATTTGATGCCCACCAGCAAAATAAAATCATAGAAGAAATACAGAAAAAAATTGGAAACATCGCTGATGCCACAAAAAAAGAAGAAGTTGAAAATTTATCTCAAGATACCTTGCCTCCATATATCAAGATGTATGAAGTCTCCGGACAAGAAAAAATATCACTACATAGTTTTTATAGATACCAAAGGGATAAGGAACAGGATGAAGCAATTAAACAGCAAATAGGGACAGGCATCCTTGCCTTATTGAATCGTAAAAATTTATCACAAGATGAAATAGAAAACTTAATAAAGAGATGACTCAAAAATGCAGATACAGAAACAAAAACAATAGTAGCAAAACAAATTTGCAAAGCACCAGAATGAATACAAAAAAAGCTTAACAATATACTTGTAGAAACGATTAGACAAGGATTAAACAACCCTGACATTAGAATACAAGAAAGTACCACCACTCTAAAAGCATTTCTATCAGGAGAAAATAATATCAAAGAGATAGATGACATCATAGCAGGCAAAATAAAAGAAGGATTAAACAATCCTGATATTAATATCCAAAAAATTGCAGCTAAAATGATACATCGAGAGAATGACGATACAAAAGAGATAATGAATATTTTATCCAAAAAGATACGCACATATTTGAGTAGTAAACACATAGAAGAACAAAGCGTAGCGATAGAGATGATCTATTCCATCAAAGAAAGCGAAGAAAGATATCAGTTAATGAAAATATGATTGGAAAATCCTTATATCGAGATACAGAAAAAAGCAGCAGAGATGATAGGCATAATCCCACCACAAAGAAAAAAGATGATAAGAGAATTGATAACTAAAAAAATAAGGGAAGGCCTTAATAATTCTGACATAAAAATACAAAATATAGCAGCAGAAATGAGTTGGATAGTACAATGAACAAATTGATATGAGATAAGAGATATGATAAGAAAAAAAATCAGACTAGGATTAAAGAATCCTAATATTGAAGTACAAAAAGTCGCTGTACAAATGAGTAATAGCCTTACTCTTATGCCACAAGATATATTACATACGATAATAAAAAAATGATTAGGTGAAGAAATAATCAAACCCGCATTGTATAATATTGAGAATAATGAAGCAAGTTTCTTTAGAAGAAAATTTAAAAAAACAGGATCAGGAACAACACTACTTGGTAACGATTTAAAAGGGAAAACAATAATTAGACATATAGAACCTGAAGCATTTCTTTCATGGCAAAAAGCATATGAAGACCATACTGTATGGAAAAATGCATGATTTAATTATGTCCCTATAGAACCTATACAATCATATAGAATAAATCAAAACGGTATCATAGATGTATGTAGCAGTGTTTTGGATATAAACTTAGAGCAATGGAAGCTAAAAACAGACCTATTTAGAAATGATTTAGATAAACTGAAGATCAAAATACTCAATACCTTAGATAAAATGAGTATACATCACGGACATGCACGAGATAAGAACATTTGTCTTCGCTTTTTTAGAGATGCCAAAGGGAATATAGATTTCAAAAAAACTCCTCGTCTATATCTCATTGATTTTGATCAAGCAATTTCTCCCAAATAAGCAACTCTAATTTTCAAATTTTCTTTAATCTTTTAATCTACTATATATTTCCATCCTGGTTGCCAGGATTTTCTTTTCCTCCAATCTTCCGCAAGCGCTTGCTCCCAAGTTTTGTGATTTACAAGAACTTCTATAGCAAATTGTGGTGCTTTATGTCAGACAATAGCTATGTGTTTGCCATCATAATTCTTTTTTACATCGCTGAGAAAATCAGCAATTCTTACTTTTACATCCTCATAACTTTCGCCTTCAGGAAATTTTGTACTAAAATTAGCTTCTTGTAGTGGTTCAACGATAGCCGATAATGCCCCATTAAGCTTTCAATAATTGCATTCTCTGAGTTTTGGATCTTGAATAATTGGCACCTTATCTTCAAAAGTTAATTTTGCTGAATCAAGCGATCTCTGAGAATCAGAACAAAATACTACGTCAAAATCTGCCACATTAATTTGATTCTGAAGATCAATGGATTGTTGTATTCATAAGTCGGAAAGCGGGACATCTGATCGTCCAGATGAAATATGTTTTTCATTATCCACCGTAGTTCCATGAGCGAAATAGGTAATATGGACAGACATAGTAATGAAGAGAATAATGTAAATATATATGTAAAGAGGAAATATTTATTTTATTTCTTATTTTAGCAAACACCACATTTCAATAGCCATTTAGCTACCTCACCCCCTTCCCCTCTCCACTCCGTAGAGAGGGATTAAAAAACTAAGCCCTCTCCATAAAATGGGGAGGGTTGGGTGGGGTAAATTTTTTTATTTTTTTCAACAGCACTTCTTATATTTCTTCCCAGACCCGCAAGGACATTGGTCATTGGGTCTGACTTTATCACCTGGCTGTGGAATTACTGGCTCATCAAATACATTTGGTGTCCCGACAGGTTGATTATTATCATTTACTTCAAATATTTCTACACCATCGCTATTTTCATAGATCATTTTTTCTGGTGTCTTAGTTTTATTGGTATCTAATTTTATCTCTTGCACCTCAGCACTCACTTTTTCCAACATTTTGAGATATTCAGCTTCGCTCTGTGAACTAGCCATGACTACTTGCTGCGCTTGGTCTTGTTGTTGAACCATAGCGAAATCGATACCAGCGATATATGCAGTTACGTCAAATTTGAGTCTATACAATAAAACTTGAAATTTTTCATACGCTTCTGACTTGTAAACAATCAAGGGATCAAGCTGTGCATAGCCCATAAGACCTACTTTATCTCTAAGATATTCCATATCATCAAGATGTTTCACTCGCAAAGTATCTAAGTGATAGAGATAAACATCTTTGAATATCTGATAAAGTCTATTGATATCCATAAGAGCAAACTTTGCTTTGAGCTGATCAAGCATAAAGAGCGAAAGTTCAGATTGAAGTTTTTCAAAAGTCATTTCTTCAAATATTTGAAACTGTTTATGTTCAAGTTTGAGAGAAAATTCTTTGTCCATCACACGGAGAAATTGTGCAACAGATTGCTCCAAAACTTTAGCATTGGATATCTGTTGACGGACGATATCAGTCATATTTTCTTCGATCTCAAGCTTGATTTGTTCTACAAGATATTTTCTCAATGCTTCATCAGTTTCACTGCCAAGAATATCATCTCTTTTTTTATAAATCGCTTGTCTCTGTTTGTTGATGACACTATCATAATCAAACAAATGTTTTCTGATGCCAAAATGTCGTCCTTCCATTTGTTTCTGTGATCTGATAATAGAATTGGTAAATTGTTTTTGACTGAGTTCTAAATTTTCAAGATCTGATTTTCCAAGAAGCATAGATGCTACTCACTGGATTCTTTCTCATCACATCTTACGCATGATCAAATCATCAAGCGCCACAAAAAACACAGAAACACCAGGATCTCATTGTCTACCAGCACGTCCTCTGAGCTGATTATCTATTCTCCTCGATTCATGTTTTTCTGTACCGAGAATAAATAATCCATAATGAAAATCTTGTTCTATCGTTTCAGTAGCTTCCACATCAGTAGGCTTAAAGAGCAATTCTGCGAATGTATCAATATTCGCCTTTTTGCTACGATTAAATTTTATTTTCATCATAATGCCATTGTGACTGATCCAATCTTTTTCGGCTTGTCTAATCAATTCATCATTCATACCGAGTTCACGCCTAATACCATCCATCGTCAATTCAAATTCTACCGATGAATAGAGATCAGCAGATATTCATTTTTTGTCAGTAAATATTTGTTTTTTAATCCATCTTGCATAATTATCCGCAAGCTTATCATTAAGCCCTTGCTCAAGTTTGATATCTGTTCCTCTACCAGCCATATTGGTTGCAACTACTACACTCTTATATTTTCCCGCTTGAGAGACAATATGCGCTTCTTGTTCGTGGAACTTTGCATTCAATACATAATGGGTGATCGCATCTTTTTCTAAGATCCTAGATACATATTCGGATGTCGCAATATTTGCCGTACCGATAAGGATAGGCTGCCCAATTTCATGCGCAAATTGGATATGTTGTTTGACAAATTTTCGTTTGATAGATTCATTATAATATACCTTATCATTTCTATCTACTCTGATCGTTGGTTTGTTGGTTGGCGCTTCCAATACGGACAATTCGTAGATTTTCTCAAACTCCTCTCCTTCCGTCAAAGCAGTACCCGTCATACCAGAAAGCTTAGCATATTGTTTGAAAAAATTTTGATACGTAATAGTCGCAAGTGTTTTTGATTCCTTCTGAATCTTCACTCATTCTTTGGCTTCTATAGCCTGATGTAATCCTTCGGAAAATCTTCTTCCTGGCATCGTACGACCGGTATGTTCATCGACAATAAGAACTTCATTATCTTTTACGATATATTCCTTATCTCTTTCGTAAACCGCTTGCGCACGAACCGCATTTTCTATATGGTGAATCTCTTCATATCCAAGATCCTTATAAAGATTTTCTACTTTGAGAATTCATTCCAATTTTGTGATGCCCCTTCCGCTCAATGACGCAGATTTGGTTTTTTCATCAATATAATAATCCCCGTCCTCATCATGATCCTTTCCTCATTTAGTGTCAGTTAATAATTCTTGAAGCAATCATTTTGATACTTTTTTCTTG
>JBAZRN010000038.1:0-6722 GCA_041663325.1 Candidatus Absconditabacterales bacterium
GTAGTAATGTTTCCATTGATGAAGCCAGAAAAAAAAGCAGAAACTATTGAAATATGCGAAGTAGATGTGGCAACTCTTTATTGAAAATTACCAGCACTTGAAGAGGTAGAAAATTTAGCTAAAAAATATCTCAAAGATACCTACAGACACTGCTTGGATGTTGCTAAAGTTATGAAATATTTTGCAAAAAAATTACATCAAAACGAAGAACTTCGATATATAGCAGGACTGTTGCATGATATTGATCGAGATCATATTGGGAAAGATCCAGAAAAACATTTGGGAGAAGAATTTGAAAAAATCGTAGGAGAAATCCATTTACCTCAATGTTTGGTAGATGATATCAAATCGCATTACACCGCAAAAACATCAGTCGCCGTAAGCTCACTCCTCAGAAGATATCTTATTTCTGTAGATGAATTAACTGGATTTATTTTCGCGGTAGGATTGATGAGACCGACAGGACTTGCGTGAATGGACTACAGCTCCGTCAAGAAAAAATTGAAAGACAAAAAATTCGCTGCAGGAGTAGATAGACAAGAAGTGCTTAATTGCGAAAAATATCTCGCCATCTCTTTAGATGAGTTTGTGTCAGAAGTGATAAAAGCTATGCAAGGATAGGTTTTTAAATCAAAACGAATTCATATTTTAAATGTCGCCATTATTAAAACAGCGTGAAAAGTATGTCGAGACTGCCATGTATTTATATGTGATCAAGGAAAAATCGTGATATTGCCCTAATGGCGACGAGGGCTTTTTTGCCCCGGAGTACTCCGGGGGCCCAGCCGGCGAGGCGATAGAAAAAGTATGTCTAGCGAAGCGTAAATAATTAAAAACTGATCAAAAAAAACTCCCACGAAACGCAGGAGTAAATAAGATTATTAATGTACATTACAATTTTTTATCGAATTCGCAGGAGCACATTGCTTTTTTCATCCAAGGTAGGATAAGGATAAATAAAGGAAGTATGGTTAATATGCTGGCGATTATTATTGCCATATTAAACCATATCCAAGCTAGTGCAATGATCAAAAACATTGTACACACTATTGTAATGGGTTTGCTCTCATTTCCGTTTAAATGCAGGAAGAAAGAAAATAACAGAACAGCCATGATAGATATTACATTCGATGTAATGCTTATATCAGGATCTATTTCGGATTGGTAACTTGTTAATGTGGTAATGATAATGACAATCACTATCCACATTATTGATGTTTGTTTCATAATTTTTTTGTTTTTTTGTGTTATCATTCTTACGTTAATTTCTCTCCTTGGACTTTTTTCTTGAACAAGTCACATAAGAAATCAATGACATGAAACCACCAAATACTACTAATGGCAAGCAACAAGATTGCAGTAAGTACTATAGACAATGTTACTGTCAAATAGTACCAACTAAGCAGCAACGGGACGATATCTATTGCAGCGAACACCACACCTGTCTTAGGCGCTTCAACAAGAAAAGAGAATAGGATCGTAAAGAAACATAATAGAATAGAAATAGCAATCAATGACCTCTGATCTTCAGCGTCAAAATAATATTTTGTAACTTTCATTTCGCCTTTTCGTAAATCGGCGGATTTTACTTTTACATAATACGAAACAATTCGTTTCTGCGTAAGAGTTGGCTTTGATATACAATGCATTTCTACAGAAGTGATCACTATCTCCGTATTCTTAATTTTCGGACTATTAGGATAGTCACGATTAATAGCATAATAATAATTATAATATCCCGGTATTTTGGATATTAAAGAGTCTGGAACATGGGGAAGACACTTCTCCACGAGAAGAGCAACTTTAGTAGTGGTAAGATCTTCATTCCCTCCAAGAAAATCGAAGTAATTAATTATCTCCGTTCTAATGGAATCTGGTAAAGCATTTGACCATTTTACGAGCTTAACATCTTCGGATGGAAGCGAACTATTCTCTATATAGTTACAACTAGTAAACACAGTGGAAGCGATTATTATCACAGTCCAAAAGATTTTGTTTGTTTTTTTCATAAGTTTTGTTTTTTTAGTTATCATTTTGTTTTGACTTATAATAAGTTATATATTTAACAATAAAAGTCAAGTCAGATAAACTTTGCTATAGACCATTCAGTATTCTATAAAATCCTCTGAAAAAAATATGCTGAAATCTTTTATATATAAAATCTCCAGTGTTTATACCTCCATTCATCAGAAGCATAATCAATACCGATACGAGGAGCGGTAAAAATCTTCTGGAATCTTTTTTTGTCTTCCGGAATCTTCTGTTCTACTCGCAAACCTGTTTTTTCATTGGCTATTTTGCCGTTGAAAGATTTATCTATTCATAGATCTTTAGTCAATTTACCAGGTCAATTAAGTTTTCTTGTTCCCATCGTTCTACTTGCCCTCGGTAAGCCGATGTCGTTCAATCGTTCTACTCATCTAACAAGTATCGCGGAGGGATGTTTACCAGGTCAGGTGACAATATTGAGCATATAATACATACCATAAATCATATAGACATACCAGCATCCAGCTGCGTTGAACATAGGCGCGTTGCGTTCAGTTTTTCCATGTCTTGCATGACATGCTTCATCTTCTTGCCCATCATAAGCCTCCACTTCCGTAATCATATATCTGGAAATGACTCATTTTTTTTTGATCACCAAAAACTTGCCAAGCAATTCCTTACAAACAGTAACGGGATTCCTATCAAAAAACTTTTGTGACAAAATCTTTTGCATAAGTTATTCTAAAATAAATACTGCTGCTGAAACAACCGTGGTTCGTAAGCCATCCTTATGTCATTGAGTAGATTGAGAAATATTTCTAGTCTTAAATATTTTTCCACTAGCGATATATTCTTGTTTTCTTTCATCTCGATTTTTATCTGCGTCAAATTCTATTCATAAAGTAGTAGCAAGCATAGTAGCAGCCAAATCTTCAGCATAATCTCAACTTACTTGTTCAGTCTCACCATATGCATGATGCTCAGAAAGATATCCATAATTCTCGTCATCTGCGGGAATTGCTAATCATATAGCAGCAGAAACCAATCTATTTGATTCATTAGTTTGATTTTTTGCCATAACACAAAACGTTATTTGACCAGGAGAAAGTAATTTTTCTCATTCTTCTCTGGAAAGGATTTTACAGGTAGGAGGAAAAATGCTTGATACATATACAAGATTGCATTTTTCTATTCACGCTTTTCTCAAAGCAAGTTCAAAACTAGCTAATTTATCTTTATGCATACCAACACCTTTGGTGAAAAAAACTTTTTTCGGAATCATATAAAAAAAATTTAAAAAATAAAATCATGAACTAGCTTTTACGTTTGTTTTCAAAAAAAACAAGATAAAAGCGAAATAGAATTGTTTTTATCTACGAGATTTTTATGCTTACTTCATAACAAATTTTATTACGAAATATAAATATGTTTATAGGAAATCAGGAAAACATTCTGACACTGACCAGATATATCGATATGTTCTTTGCGGGAGATCCCAAAACCCCTCATTTTTTGATCATAACAGGACCACAACATATTGGTAAATCAAGTAGCATACTGCAACTGCTCAAAGAGAAAATGGGTAATTATTTTGTGACCGATCTTCTTCAGATCAAAGATTTTTCTCAGCAATTAGAAAAAAAGCATAGCATTAAAATAGAATTCAAACCAACTATGGAGACAGCGAAAATATTAATAAAAGACCATAATTATCAAGATCTTGGGATCAGAGAAGTAAACAATTGGCTCCAACAATCCGCTATTGGAAAATATAAAATTGTCTTTCTCGAAAATATAGAAAGAATGACAAGTGAATCAGCTAATGCATTTCTCAAATCTTGCGAAGAACCATTAACCAAAAGACTGATTATTGCAACAACGTCAAACTCGACACAATTGCTTGAGACCATCCTTTCAAGGGCGTTAACAATTAAATTCAATGAAGTATCAAGTACTGAGATAACACAATGGATAAAAAGTGAAAATATGTTTAGCAATAATGATGAGCTCAAATCGCTCGTAAGCAACATGGCTATGGGCAAGCCTGGAATCATACAACGTATCCATAGTCTTATCACCAAAGAACCAGAACTCGAAAAAACACTTACCAATCTGATTCATAATTTATCAACAGATACCAAACGTTTTTTCACTCACGATGCGCTCAAAAAACTCTATAAATTTGGGATTCTCGAAGCGTTTATCGATGGACGAATTGCCTACTGTATCAACAATCATAGGGAAGAAAAAGGACAAAAACGACTAGCCACCAAAAAACTTATGAAAACCAATGTAAACATAGAAAACCTGCTCCTCTACTGATTACTAAATAACTAAAATCATGTATAAAATCTGAACATATATCACTGATCCCGTTTGAAACAACGAATTTTCTTACCAAGAAAGAATCGCTCTTTGATCTGTAGGGAAAATATTCGTTCCGAGTTTGATCACATGAAGTCTAGACGATCTCGAAGAATGATCAGAAATAGTTTTTGAAGAAGCGTTGAATTGAAAACTGATAAGTTGTACCTGACTCAAACACTTCGTACAGTTAGAATATGAATGAATACCGATATACATAGTCGACAACCACAATCACGCCCTCACTTTTTGGATTCAAAAACAAAAGACTCCCTTGATAAAGTGAAGTCATACGGAATCCCGCAAAGCGGGAGGAGAAACGAAAAAGGATGTGACACTTATCCACATTGATCAACATTCCGACAGTAAACCAAATAGCGAAAAACTAGATGGCGATAGAGAAAATTTTGTATATACAAAAACTAATGTCGGAAATTTTATCACGGGTGCAGTGAATTCCTGAATAGTAAACAAAGTTATTCAAGTAAGAACAGATTACACGTTACAACAGCTTCAAACGTTGAACTTTGAGCTTTGAACTATCATAGTTGATATTGATGTTGATTTCCGAACTTGCCTGTCCAATAGGCGGGTAGATAAAGAAATAACCCCAGAAGATATTCAGATTATTAGAAGTTTAATAAAAAAAGCGAAGCTGGTTACCATAGCAACTTCGCCATATTTTATAGATCAAAAGAAAGCAATCGGAATCATCAAAAAAATCTTATTATAGTTGACTTTAGTTATAAAATATATATAACCGATTTTTAAAGTAGTACTTCATACTTTTATTTTTTACTAAATATACTATGGCTGGAGAAAAATATATCCGCCCCACACGAGATGAGTATTTTATGGAAATAGCAAGAACTATAGGGAAAAGAGCTACATGTGATAGAGGAAGAGGTGGCTGTGTGATAGCAAAAAACAAACAAATTTTATGTACAGGATATGTATGATCGCTTCCATGAACACCCCATTGTGATGAAGTTGGTCATCAATTTAAACAAACAACTCATGAAGATGGAAGTGTAACCAATCATTGCATGAGAACAGTTCATGCCGAACAAAACGCTATTTGTCAGGCAGCAAAATTAGGTATTTCATTAGAATGAGCAACATTATATTGCAAGATGACACCGTGTAGAACCAATGCAATGTTGATTATAAGTTGCGGCATCAAAAGAGTCGTCGCAGAAAAAAAATATCACGTAGGATCAGACACAGAAACGATGTTCGACGAAGCGGGCATAGAACTCACCTATTTTGATGAATCTATAGAACAATACGAAAAACAATAATCATAAATTAATGAATAGTAAGTTAATTAATAATGTTGGTGTTTTTTTGGTTAATTTTTTATTTTGTGTGGCTAAATAGAGGAAAAGATTAGTAGAGAACTGATTTATCTACTAATTTTTTATATATGACAAATAAAAATAACTTTATTACAACGCCAGATGCATAACAAGACACTCTCCAAATTCGTAGCAATCAATCCTAACGAACCGGAATGGAGTCCCCCGGTAATTACCGGGGGTTGGAGGTGAGATAGTAAGTTTTTCGTTGTGAAATAACCGTTTGTTGGGTTTGCATCTGGCTTGATCTTTTTGGTTACTTTTTCTATCCAAGAGAAAAAGTGACCCTAGCGGAGCGTTTATTTTTTATGCATAAGAGAATCCATTAAAGCTGGAAAAATAAATAGACGAATTTTTTTGGAAAATAGCTACACACTTTTTTTAATTATGCCGTTTTTTTTATATCAAAATTTTTTCTACATCATTCATTTTTAATTAGTTGTTTCTGGCGGTGTTTCTCATTCCTCTTCTTGTTGATTCATTCTTGCTCTAATAGCAAATATAATAACCAAAACGACAAACACACCAACAATAACTCCAAGGACAATAAGAACTATTTTCCACCATGATGATCATGAACTTGCATTAGCAGATGGTATGGTATCTGCGTTAGCGACAATTTTTACATTATCATTTGGACAAGCATCACTAACAATTCCATAAAATCCAAGAATTACACACATATTTGGCATAATAATAATTTTCATATCCAATGGATCTATTTGATTTGCTTGAACTGACTGACCTTCTAGAGCAAGATTTTTTGTGATGAGATTGATAATATCTTGGAGTACTTGTTTTCTCTTGTCTTGTTGTGAAACATTTGTTTGAGCATCAGAAATAACTGACTCAAATTCTTTAAATAATCATTCCACATCTACTGCAAGATTTGATGGCAAGATAGAAAGTATTTCAGCTTTAGCTTGTTGATATTTATTCCCTCCATCTGCTGCAGAAACGGCTTTATTTGAAAGTTTAGTAAAGATATTTTGAAGTAATGTTTTTTGATCG
>JBAZRN010000039.1:0-3894 GCA_041663325.1 Candidatus Absconditabacterales bacterium
TCTGCTCCGACACTATTCAAAAAGTCGATAAGATTTCTTACATTAGGCTCTATAGCGACTTGGTAAATATTGATATCGTAGTCTATACCGGAAGCAAAAGTAAGGTAGATCAACAAAGCCTCTATCGCCGTCACAGAAAACTCCTGCATCATGATATTTTTTTTCGGCTTGCCAATGACTTCATACGTTTTGAATTCATTTTGCGTCAGTTGTATCCCTGCTTGTTTCAATGCATCATCAAAGGTATCTAGTGGCCTCTTGCCAATATTGCATCCTCAGCTTCCAACAAATTTCACTTTGCCGTATTTAATCAGTCCAAAAGGGATAAGCAAGATAGATGCCCTGAATTTCTTCGCCAAATCATCAGTTAGATCAAAAAATTTTTCTGATTTCTTAATCGCATTTTGAGCTAGCGTTTCCATGGACATTATATCTTTGATATTTGGTTTATTGATTAGCGTCACTTGATTATCAATACAATAATTAGCCACCACAATAGGCAACGCCGCATTTTTGCTTCCAGAGATGGTCACTTCTCACTTGAGATTGGGTGAATATTCGATTTGGAACATAACTAAAATATAATGAAAAACTAAAAGTGAATAGTGAAAAACGTATGAATTCTATTATTATGGACTATTATTGCTTTGTCATATATCAAGCATATATATGAAAACCGTTCGTATTTTCAAGAAAAGAAAAAATCATATCTTCCATGCATACGTCATTCCGGCGTTAAGTTTTGCAGCCGGAATCTATACTATAAAAAAAACTCCAGCAAACTGGAGCATAAATACATATACATAGTTCAAAGGCCATGACAACTTGTCAAATAATACGCCCCTTGTTCAATCTCAGAAGGCACAATTTCATTCTCTTCAAGTTCATCATAAGTTTTACCCATAACTTCTCTTATCTTGTTTTCGAAGTTAGTGATTTCAAATTTAAGGATCTGACCAGCAGCAGAAAGTCCCCGACTTTTTTGATAAATTTTAGCTGTCTCAATTCGAGATTTTAACTCTGTAACATTCATAAAAAATAATTTAAGTTAATAGCTTTTGTTTTAGAAAAATACTATAAACATTTTTATATAAATAACAAGACAAATTCAAAAATATGGAAGTGTTAAAATATTAGAAAATGAAAAGATGCATAATTAATTTTTCAATCTTTCCACCTTTCAATCTTTCAATGTTTCCATATTTCAATCCCGCCTGTGGCGGATTACCATTTTCTCCAGCTTGGACATTGCTGATCAACATCTATATGAGAGAATCATTGATGCAAGATACCATCTACGATAGCTTGGGTGAGCAGTGGCAAATCCTTGTCTATCATATGGACAGAATATGCGCATCCTGCAGCTTTTGCAAGCGCATTAGGATCGAATGGCAATATTTCATTTCCTTCAGGAGTAGATTTAGTTTTGACGTGAAGTGGAGTCGTCGGAGATGCTTGACCAGTAGTCAATCCATAATTTTCATTATTAGCGACGATATAGGTCAGATTGATATCTCTTCTGCACGAATGCAAAAAATGCCCCAATCAAATGCCATATCCATCTCCATCTCATCCGTAGACAATCACTGTCAACTCAGGATTAGCAAGTTTTATTCCTGTAGCAAATGGTAAACTTCTCCCATGCAAGGTCTCACATCCATAGCTGTCGATATACTGACTTATTTTGCTTGCGCAACCGATACCAGAAACAACGACTACATTATGCTTTGGAATATTTAGTTGTTTGAGCGCGCTCTTAATCGCCGCATGGATAAGAAAATTTCAGCAACCAGGACATCGTTGGATTTTAGTAAGATTTGTTCTCATTGCGCATATAGTTTAGGATTAAAATATTGAATAGATAGTCATCACGAAATGTATAATTTATAATGCATAATTGATAATTATGGTGTTTTTTATGTATAAAATTTATCATTTTGTTTAGTATTTTTGACTATAGTAGTAAGAATTTTTACTAATTGTTCACATTCATTCTTTATTATGGATACATTCTCATCAAATCATTCAGAGAGAATCTCAAGCCAATATAATGTTTCATATGATTCTTTCAAAGCGATACTCATCTTGTTCACAAAATCTTTTCTGCTCTGACCTCACTGAGCCTCACGGATATTAGCTCAAATACTAGTTCAACTCTTAAATATCTGAGATGCTACCTCGAAATATTTCTTATCTTTCAATGATAAATAATATTTGGAAATCGCTATTCAAAACTTCAAAGACCTCTTTAATATATCATGTTCCATATACATCAAACAAGAAATAAAAAAGTTCCGCCATTATTAATTATAAATTATCAATTATAAATTCATTCTATTTCTTCCAAAAATATCGGATATAACGTATACTTTCTGTAATGATTGATTTTTCATTCCCACTTAGCATCATGCAAGAGACACTTATTGGTCACTCGCTCTTCCATCTGACCGCTCTTATTCATTTCCACAAAAATCAATTGTTTAATCTGTTTATTCTTCTCATCCAAAAATTCCTTTAATTTCATATCAAACGGCTGAAATACTTTCATAATAATCAATCAAAAATCTGAAGAAATATCTGACAAATCTGAAATAGTATCTGATATTTCTTCTCAGATTCTTCAGGACTTTTTCAGATTTTTCTGACGGATGAAATCCGCAAGCACATAACGATTAACACCATAGGTAACGAAGAATTTTTTCGCATCGGGATTGATAATTTCGTATCCGTAGAAATCCTCGGTAAACTCTTGCTGCACGAAGGTATCCAGCTTTCTAAATCTTTTATCCTGCTGTTGTTTTTTAAAGGTTGGATCTTCATTCGTCGCACCATATTCATCGTGTTCGTATGAGGTAGCGATAAATTCTCCATTTTCTGTACCGGGAATAACAACAGGTGAAATGCCATCTTTCTCATCAGCATATCTTTTGTAATCATCAGACGATTTTCCTCCATCTTCCTCTATTTTCCTCAATTTTCCTCTATTTATTTCTTCCACAACTAAGCTCTTGGTATCTATAGAAAGATATGATTCCGAGAATTGTTTATCAATCAGAAAGATAACAGGATGTTGATATTGATCAGACCGATTCAATGCCTTTCAGATTAAAGTATATCATTCTTCAAAAGTAGAAGGCGCTAATACTATGGGATACGTATCACCAAAACTTGCATTCAACGCATAATTTAAATCTGACTGACCAGTATAAGTTGGTGTTCCTGTACTTGGACCATCACGCTGAGAAAGGATATATACTCATCAGAGTTCAGCTTGATTGGAAAAGCTGATAGATTCTGTCATCAATGCAAATCCTCCTCCACTCGTCCCGCACATAGCTCTCTTGCCGGCAAACTTAGCACCAAGCATGGCTATACTGACTGCAATTTCGTCTTCTCACTGAAAGAAAGTTACTGCTTTATTTTCTATAACCACGTCAATAAGCGAACTTGCTGGCGTCATCGGATACGCAGCATAGAAATCCATACCCGCAGCAACAGCTCAGGTACCTACCATTTCATTTCAAAAAACAAACTGTTTAGCTGGTCAGACATTTTTGGATAAATCATATGTAGCGGTTTTAATATGTTCATATCACTTAGCCAAAATTGCTATATTTTCAGTCAAGGAATCACCGCTAAACTGACTCGCCAACAATTTTTCGCCTTCTTCACGAACGATACCAAGAAGTTTCAAAGCAGATCAGAAGAAGAAAACGTTTTTATATTTCACTGTGGAATCTTTGAGCGGATATATTTTTTTGAGTTTATAGAGTTTTGTGTTTTTAGTCACAGAATATTCATCAAATGGGAAAAAATGATCTATAGTTTGAGTAATGAAAGGATGTGCACCTGCTTGTCCAGTAGGTAAATCTGAAATATAGAGAAAAAAGTTAT
>JBAZRN010000039.1:3904-6706 GCA_041663325.1 Candidatus Absconditabacterales bacterium
ATCATTTAGCCGATAATAACTGTCCAAGAAGTAGTCCAGAAGTATTTACTCCAGTACCTGCAGCTCAAGAGAAGCCGATTGAAATTTTCATAAAATTACATGATTAAAAGAGTAAAAAATCTGTAGATCGCTGTATTCTGAATTGATACCTAACGCACTAAGATCATCAGTAGCTATTGTTTATGTTGCTCAATATCTTTTTATAGCAAAATATATACACAAAACAATGTAAAAAAAATATAAATTATTGTAATTGATATTGGATTGACAATATGTATATTTGATGAAATGTATTTATCCCGTACATATGTTTTCTATGGATCAAAGAATCCCTATGAACACCAAATCGCTACAAGCACACTTTAGAAGTGATTACGAGGATTTCTTTGCAAAAAACAACCTGATTGTGAGTGGATGTTTCACGGCTCCTCTAGCTCCTACATGAGTAGGTCATGTGTCAAAATTTATGCGCATAAAGTTTAAGCTGCCAATAAAAATGTATTTGTGAGTCAATACTAATCAGACCGGAGAAATTCGTTTTGAAAATTTTTTCATATATAATACAATAGTACACCACTTTGAAAATCATGAGTTTAATGCAGTGGTAGATAATGAAGAGCAGAAGATCATAGAATTTATAAAAAATTTTTTAAAAGAACATAACAAAGAACAAGGGCTTACCATAAATATTCTTTCAGAATGATGAAGATGATTTTCGCTTTCTTTTTCATCAACGTTTGCATCAGTTTTAGCGGTTGCTCTCTATAGAGCTGTTGGGAAGATCACAGAAAAAGATATGGCAAACTACGAGGAGTTTATGCAATCTGAGGTATTTCGCGAAATAGAAATTACCACATGGCAAATAGCATCATTCACAAGGTATGGAAACTCATCCTGAGGGTTGCATGTCTTATGCAAATCATATACTCCAGGACTTTTTTATTGTGAAACATTTGATACGGACATAAAAGCAGAAAAAATAAAAGATCTCAATCGTTCATTTACTTCGTTTACCAAGTTATTTAATATAGAAGAACATAATTATCTCCCATTTGATTATGCAATAGTTTTTTCATGATCACCGAACAATTCCCAGAAAATAGAAAAAGCAATCCAATTGGATGAGAAAAAATTTCAAAAATACCAAGAATTTGTAGATACCAAGGTATTGCCTATTACCAAACTCAAAAAAGATGTTCATTTTATGCAAACATTATATGGAGGTGTATACAATCAATTTGTAGATATGTTTGCCCTGTCTACGGTTATGATTTTGGAGAGTTTAGAAAAGATATATACCGAAGGCGAAGATAATATAAACACAGAACATCTGATTGACACGGTAAATACGGTAAGATACCTCTTTTACATGTTGGAAAAAGACTCTTCAAACTTTATTGAAAAGTTCACTTCGCTTTTCCATGAAGCGACAAACAATAAAGAAAAAATAGGTATGGTAAATAGTTATTCCAGCAAATTATGAGGAAGTTGTCTAGTAATCATGAAGGATGGAACCAATAAAAAACATTTTTTTGAAACCATAGAAAAATTAAAATCTGAATATCCAGACATGCAGTTGCCTTATGCTTCACGAATAGATGGAATAACAAAAGATGGAATCCAGATAGAGCAAAATATTTCAGCAAAGATATTTTCTACGTATATTCAGAAAGACAAAGTATTTTGCAAAAACAATCAGGGAGAATGTTTTTTGTGAAATTACAATGAAATTATCAATGCGCATAAAGAATGACTATTGCTTGATGCCATCGACAACAAGATCTATCTCAACGGAAGAAAATTAACTTCAACAGATCTTTGTTCGCAGACCTCTACTATCAGCATCTTGTGAAAATTATTGGACAACATAGGTCAGGATTTAGAAAATAAAGAATTAGAGATTTCCAGTTACAGCAAAAACAAGAATGAAATGTTGGGTAAAATTGTAATACCTCTCATCTCTCTCATCAAGAAAGAGACAGACTCTAAGTTTCCTTTGATCTGCAAGTGAAGCATGTTTAATTTTTATATGAAAATTAATGCAAGCGACTTTAAGGTTTTTATTGTCAAAAAAATATAAAATCATTGAAACTATCGGTTGATAATAATTTCTTATTTTTTTCCGTTTTTTTCTTTTTCTAGAAATATAGAATGAGCGGCATTACCGTTCACTTTATTTTTTCTAGTGAATCATATGGAAAACCAGAAATCTGTTGGAGATGCCGAACAGCTTATTCCTTTAGCTGCCATCATCAAGAATAAAACAAGAACGGATCTCAATAAACTGATAAGGAAAATAATAAAGGACTATCTTCTCAAAGAAAAAGACCTCCAAAAAATACATGACTTCTTCACCTTCATTTACGACAATATTTACTATGACATAATCTTCAAAAAGATATCTATCAACAAACAGACGGTAAGGACATTAGAAACCTTAGCCATGCCAATATTCAACAAAAAAATTATAGATACTATATTGAAAAGACTTTAAATTGCAGAAAGCAAGACAAATCAACACTTCCTCTACTTCCGTCAAATAGAGGATTTTTTTAAATAAAAATTTATCAAAAAAACATTGATAGAGATTGAAATAGTAAACGAATATTTTTTTCTGCGTTTTCTCAGTTTTTTTCTTTTTTTGCAAAAATAGGATTTGCGCACAAATAAAATCACAAAACAAAAAATATCAGTGATCATTAACAAACTAATCTTAATATGGAGGACATAAAACCATGAAAACAACATCCGAAACAACCGAAAATGACTTTAGTGATTTTAAAGAAAATCCTAAACAGTTAA
>JBAZRN010000040.1:0-5643 GCA_041663325.1 Candidatus Absconditabacterales bacterium
ATCGTGAGGTGCAACTGATCTCTCGGAATGACCTGTCTCGCCACTGCAATCGTATTGCCCGCGACGATATTGATCTTGCCGGATTGTGGTGTCAATTCACCAAGAATCATCTTGAAGATCGTCGTCCTCCCAGAGCCATTTTGGCCCATGATAGTAATCTTAGTATTTGCGCGAAGCGAAAAACTTGTCTCCTTGAGGATAGGATGTTTACCGTCGTTGTATGCGAATGACACCTCATCAAAACGCATAATTACTTGATTTTCATTGCTAGCCATTTTTCAAACAAAAAAAAATTAATAAAATTTCTGATTTGAATGTGCGTATGTATAGGGAAATGACGGGCGGATTCAAGTCGGGGTTGGGATTGGTTGGATTATTATTTTGCTAATCTCTTGCTAATCTTCGGTCTCAAAATAAATATAACCATAACAAGATTAATTGCGAGAATATATATCGGATATGATGTTTCTTGGTAAGTGAAATTCGTTATTGCTAATAAAGTAAATAATCCTGCTAAGACATCTAGGATATAAAATACCCATGTTTCTGTCTCGGGAAATTTATATGTTTTGATCAATGCAGGAAGGTAACCTACAAAATCAGCCAGTATAGAAGCCAATAATCACATTACCGGATTGCTTGTTAGTTTCCAAACTAAGATGCCGATTCCTGCGATTACTAGACAGATGATATCCGTCTTCGCCCATCAGCCCATGCCATATTTGATACAAAGAATGAAGATGAGAATACTTTGTAAGACAGAAACTCATGCGAGGAAAATTGCTACGGTATTGTGCTGAGCGAGTAATGATGCAAATGAGAGAAAAGTAATACTGAGTACGACAAACCTTGTTGTCCTATGCGGTTTAGATTCTCATTTTAGGATAGAGAGTGTGTAAAATATCGGAGAAAAAAGAGCAAACATCGTGCTACATATGATCAAGATAGTTTTGATCCCAAGCTGCAAATAGAGCGATATTCCAATTGCAATAATAATTGCTACTACAAAAATGGATGTGAGTATCTTTAATTTCTTGTTCATCTTTTTGTCAGGGTATATAAACAACTACCTATAATTTCTTTCTCTAAAAAAACAAGATGGAAGTAGTCCAAACTTGTGTGTTATTTCGTTTCTCTTGTCTCTCTTTTTTCTCGCGGGCGAAATCGGCTGGCCACTGCTTGTCCCGTACCAGCGGAGGAGTACTATGGGGTGAAGGGTGTATATGAGCTACTAGTGATTTTGTCAAAAATCGGTTTGACAATTGGTGGGGGATTTGTACAATTACTATATCTTTATATAGTAATCATTCGAAAATGACACAAGAAACAGCTATCGCTATTTTTGAGGAGAAGAAAGTGAGGAAAATATGGGACTCACTAAGAGAGAAACGATTTTTCTCTGTGATCGATGTGGTCTGAGTTTTATCAGAAAGTATAGATCCGAGGACGTATTGGAAAGTCTTAAAAAGTAGATTAAAAGCTGAATGAAGTGAGGTGGTTACAAAATGTAACCAACTGAAAATGATGTCGTCAGATGGCAAATATTACATGACTGATTGTGGCGATACAGAAACTTTGCTTCGTATTATTCAATCTATTCCTTCTTCTAAAGCAGAGCCATTCAAACAATGGTTAGCTAAAGTATGATATGAAAGGATACAAGAAATAGAAAACCCAGAACTTGTCCAAGAGAGAATGAAATTGATTTACGAACAAAAATGATATCCCAAAGAACGGATAGAAAGAAGACTTAGAGGAATTGCTATTAGACAGGAGTTAACCGATGAATGGCAATCGAGGTGAGTATCTTCTCAGATTGATTATGCGATACTGACTAATGAAATCACCAAAGCTACTTTTGGTATGACCGTCAGTGAATATATGCAATACAAATGATTAGATAGAAAGAGTAATCATAATCTCAGAGATAATATGACTGATTTTGAAGTGGTACTTACTATGCTCGGAGAGACAACTATGACAAATCTTCATAGAAAAAGAGATAGTAAAGAATTTCCTGAATTACAAAAAGATGCTCATGACGGTGGCAATGTAGCTGGCAATACAAGAAAAAATATCGAGCAACAATTATGAGAATCTGTTGTCTCAGATAATAACTTTCTCCATCTTACGGGCAAAAAGTCAATTAAGAAGAAATAATACTTTGGCTTACCAAAGCCAATATCGGAAATTCCGAAATTAACTCTAGTAAGCTAGAACTACGCAAAAAGAAAGTAATTCCGGGATTTCCAGAAAAAGTCTCTTTCCCATATTATTTCAAAATCGTTTTTCGGCTCATTTGCGGCTCACAATGTTTGTCTTTTCTGATAAAAATATCAGAATACGTGAAATAAAATCTTTATCGTTTTCTATATCCAAATATACCCAAATATATCCAAAACAAGTTGTACGAAAATATCGTATAACTTAAATTGCTAAACTCTGAGAAGTTTAAGCCTCATAACTTAAAGGCATCGAATTCGATGCTGTTAAACTTTGGATTGTATGAAAATTTTTATTAGAAATTGAACCATTATTTTAACTATGGCGAATATGCCATAATAAAAGCATTTACTCATCCTGTTGTATCTTCGCCTACCATTTCACCTTCATTTCTTTACTATGATTGTCATCCTTACCCTTATTATTTAAAATCTAAAATTTATCATTTATCATTGTTTTTAAAATGCTTATCCGCTCAGCTGTATTTGTCAAAAGCGCATCCAAGCTCGCTGAATGTCCTGTATCTGATTTGCCAGAGTTTGCTATGATTGGGAGATCAAATGTCGGGAAATCGTCACTGATCAATACCATCGCCAATAATAGTAAGCTTTCTAAGATTTCCGTCACGCCTGGGAAGACCAAACTGATAGGATATTTTTTGATGAATGAAGAATGGTATCTTGTCGATTTGCCAGGCTATGGCTATGCGCAAACGGGGAAAAAAAATAGAGACCTCTGGATAAAGGTTACTCATGATTATTTCATTAGAAGGGAACAATTGAAAAGAGTCTTTGTCCTCATTGATGGCAATATTCCTCCACAGGATATTGATCTCGATTTTATCTATAGTTTGGATCAGAAAAATATTCCTTTTGATGTGGTAATGACGAAGATCGATAAGGCCACACAAAAGTCATTGAGTTTCCATACACGTCTACTCAAACAGAAAATTGCTACGGTTGTTATGCATATGCCGAAGATATTTACGGTGTCTAATGTCACGAAGAGAGGGAAAGAACAACTGCTTGATTATATTAATCGACTAATAACTAACAGTTGACAACTAACAACGAATGATTTTGTTTGCTTATAGACTATTGTGGATTATAATAATCATAATATAACAAAGTCTTTAATTATTAATTTTTAATTATTCATTATTCATTAGTTTGCTTTATCTCAAAGTCACTAATCTTGCCAAATCATATACGTCCAAAGTCCTTGTTGATCATGTAGATTTCACTATTTCCAGATGACAAAAAATCGCCTTAGTCGCCAAAAATGGCGCAGGGAAATCGACGTTGCTCAAAGTGCTTATGAAGGAAATAGACTTGAGTGATGGAGCAATTGAGCGGAGAGAGGGGATTCGTATTGGTTATCTTTCTCAGGACCCTTGTTTGCCTAATCAACAAACCGTTCGTGAGTTTTTGTTTGATTTTGATGCTTTACAACATTGGGAACAAGAGATAGAGCTCAATATTGCTATAAATAAGCTTCGTATCAAGCCGTATTTGGATCAGATTATTTGATCATTAAGTGGATGAGAAAAAAAGCGTGTCGCCTTGACCAAAGTGCTGATGTGAGATCCTGAGATGTTGATCTTAGATGAACCGACCAATCATTTGGATCTGGATATGATAGAACGATTGGAATGGTATCTCAAAACTCAGCATACGACCTTACTCATGGTGACACATGATAGATATTTTCTGGAGAGGATATGCACCCATATTTTTGAACTTCATAGAGGAAAGATTGTAGTGTTTCCTGGCAACTATTCTTATTATCTTACACAAAAAGCTATCCGTGAAGAGAACGAAAAAATAGAAGTTCATAAACTTAAACAATTGTACAGGAAAGAACTTAGTCGAATAAAAAGAGCGCCAAGTGGAAGACAAACGAAATCTGATTCTAGATCGACGAGATTTGATGCTATCAATGACCGCTACGATACATTGAAAGATATTGTTTTCGACGAAACGGCAAAACTTACTTTGTCTATGGAAACTAGACAATTGGGAGGAAAGATTCTCAAACTCAAACATATCAAAAAAGCTTTCTGACAAAAAATACTTCTAACTGACTTCTCGCATGAATTCCGTCACAACGAGCGTATCGGTATCATCGGAAAAAATGGTGTCGGTAAGTCGACGTTTGTTCGTATGATTATTTGAGAAGAATCGGTTGATTCGTGAACTATACAAGCATGAGAGACTGTCGTGTTTGGGCATTATCAGCAAAAAGAAATTCATTTCCCTGAAGACAAAAGAGTGTCGGATATTGTCCATGATCGTCATTTGCTTGAACAATTTCTTTTTCCGCCAAATCAGCAGCATGTGTTTGCAGAAAATTTAAGTGGCGGAGAGAAAAGGAGATTGCATATGCTGACTATTTTGCAAACGCGTCCCAACTTTTTGATTCTTGATGAGCCAACCAATGATTTGGATTTAGTTACCGTTGGGGTTTTGGAAGACTTTCTGATGAGCTATAAGGGTTGTCTGATTGTGATTTCACATGATAGATTTTTTATGGACAAAATCACCGATCACTTATTTATTTTTGAAGGTGATGGTGTGGTGAAGGATTTTTGGGGAACGTATAGTGATTACAAATTAATAGCTGAAAGCTGAAAAGGTGGAAAGTTGGAAAAATTGAAAAATTGATCGGGAATCGTTAACAAACCCTCCGTCTCGCATTCGCTCGACACCTCCCTTGACAGGGCGGGTTCAAATGAAAATAAAACGTTATTATATATGGAAAAACGTGAATTGGATCAGTTGACTAAAAATATTCTTGCTTTAGAAAAAGAGAGAGATGAAATCAATCGTATTTTTGATCAAAAGGATGTCGCTTATGATGATATTAAAGAGTTGTCTCATTCACTATGAATTATCCTTCGCCAGCTTGAACAGAAAGAGTATAGACGATTTGAATTGAGCGAGAGAGAGTAAATATTCATATATACAAAAAACTCTGCTTAAGCAGAGTTTTTTGGTACAATTGTGATGAAATTAAGCAGCCATATTCTGTGCATCTATTTTTGTCACATTGATTGCATTGATTCCTTTTTGTCCTTCTTCTGTTTCGTATTGAACAGTGTCACCTTCTGTGATTGTTGTTCCTTCTTGTAATCAAGATATATGTACAAATACATCTTTACTTCCATCTTCTGGAGTGATAAAACCGAAACCTTTAGTTGTGTTGAAAAACTTTACGATACCTGTAGTCATTGTAATTTGAAAAAAAATAATAAAATTTGAGTCATTAACTCAATAAGAGTTATATATATTACCTGTCAATAAGCAAGGGAATATATTGATTTTGTCACAGCAAGGTTAAATTGTCAGTAGTACCCAAAAATAGAAATGTCAGTAAAATTGGTAGGGATTTATTCCTAACCAATTTGAAATGACATTTATC
>JBAZRN010000041.1:0-5577 GCA_041663325.1 Candidatus Absconditabacterales bacterium
CACTAACCATATATGTTCAGTAGAATAAATATGATATTACCCTAATGGTGCTTGATTTTTTTATCCAATATTTTTGTTCCTCCTTTGTTGTAAAGGAGGGGGACCGAACCCCGCAATACTGCGGGGCGAGCGGTGGAGGATTTTGACAAAAATATGGTCGTGGGGTTTGGGGCGCGAAAAGCCCCAATAGAGTAATGGGGAAATTATATAGTGAGCATTTACGTTTTTTTTTACTTTATCTCAAATAGAAAAAAGGCGAATGATATTCGCCCCTACTGTTTTCTAAAGTCTAAGTTATAATCTTATCAATAATTCCATATTTCAACGCCTCTTCAGCATTCATCCGCTTATTTCTTTCCATATCATTTGCTACAGTTTCTATTTTTTGTCCTGTATGTTTTGCCATAAGATCGATAAACATATTTTTCACTTTCAAAATCTCTTCTGCTTGGATCACAATATCGCTTGCTTGACCTTCGGCGCCTCCTAATGGCTGGTGGATCATGATTTTACTATGAGGAAGTGCATATCTTTTGCCTTTGGCTCCTCATGCAAGGATAACAGATCACATAGAAGCAGCTAATCCTACGCATACGGTAGAGACATCGCATTTTACATATTGCATGACGTCATAGATAGCCATTCATGAATAGACATCTCCGCCTGGAGTATTGATATACATGATGATATCTTTGTCAGGATCTTTCTTTTCCAAAAAAAGCAATTGCGCAACGATAGAATTTACCATACTTGCCTGCACTTGTTCCCCGACAAAAATAATTCTGTCTTCGAGTAATCTGGAATAGATATCGTAGGCTCTTTCACCTCATTTTACTTTTTCGATAACGCTAGGGATTAAGGTCATTAGACTTTATTACAAATTAAAACTTGAATGTGTATTTGGACTTCATCCGTAATTTGTCCTGTCGGACGTAATTGATGGTAATTATTAATTACACGACTGAAAGGAGTGAATATACGCGAAGCATATTACATCCGCTTTAGCGGATAAATTACATTTCGTAATCAAATTATACGTGTAATCATAGTTTTTGCAAATATCTATCAGTAATTTAGTTATTTTTACAACCAAAATCAACTTGAATTTATATAATAAAAGTGTAAAAAAATGAGTAATCCAGCTTAAAGTCTTTACTTTTAAATAAAAAGTGATATGAAAAATTTACCAAAGATGGCGGGGATTTCAATGATTTGCGCTTTATTATTTCTTGGATTTGCGACCCACGCGTCTACAGGAGATACAACTACAGGTGCGGCAATATCATATACATGATCATTACTTACGTATCTCAATACACAAGAGAATGCTATTAATTCATCATTTACTACGTCATACGGTAAAATATATGCTCTATTTACCAAGACCTGACTCAATATCCTCAAAAGTGTCGAATATCAGAGTCTAGTTTGTCTAGGAGCGATCAAAGATGAGTCATTATTATCTCAGTTGCAAAAAAGCAAAACAGCATTTATGATTTCTTTCAAAAAAGATTTTATCGAACTGGAAAACCAAATTTTAGCGCTAGAAGAAAAACAAGATTTGCAAAAATCTGACAATGTTAATGTCTTTGACTCTGGCACTACCTACGAAAGCGAAAAAGCTACACTCAAGGAATTGATTGACGCAAAAGTTAAACTTCACAAAGGATTTATTGCCAATTTTGAAACAGGATATATTGCCAAAAACACTGAATTCCTTTCTATGTTCCAACAATACAGCGCTATCAATAAGGATTTAATCAAGGGTATCCAAGATAAAATGGCGAAAGTGCAGGGCGTGATTACAGCGTTCTCTTGAGTAGAACTGATAATCAACATTATCAACGCAAAAATAACCGGATTGGATAACCTGATCCAAAAAATGGAAGATGCCAAAAACAAATGATTAGATAATTTAGATAAAGCGCTTCAACCACTCATCGATGCCAATAGTAAAAAATATAAAAAACTTCAGACTCTTGTCGATGAATTGACTCAACAAAAAACATATGTGGTAGGTCAATATCAGATGGATTTCGACGAATATTTGACCAAAAATTTGCAAACTCGATACGATCGCAGTCAATACCTTGCGCTCAAAGATCAGATAAATAGCTTCAAAGCAAAATTTTATACCACGACCAATCAGCTTAATTGTTCAAATATCCTTTCTCCAACTGATGAAAGTGCAGCATTGCTTGCCAAAATAAATTCCATGAAGACGGCAGTGAATTCGTGATGGGCAAAGATAGAAAAAGATGGAATAAGCGCAGCATTCAAAGATCAGTTATATAGTGGGTTTCAATCATTATATATCCAAAAATTTAAACAAAGATATGCGGAATATGCGAATTATGTGAAAGAGTATATCAAAGTGGCATTGAGAAATTTCATAGCTTCGCTTGTCCCAACGATGACGACCGATACTACTGCCTCTGCAGAAAAAGCGACAACCTACGTTTTCACCAAACCATTCAAAAGCGGCGAATACAACGAAGGTATCAAAGCATTGCAAAATCTTCTTGTAACTCTACAACTCTATAGTTGAGCGATTGACGGTATCTACAACAAAGCTACCAAAAATGCTGTCTATCAGTTTCAGCTTAGCAAATGATTGCTCAAAGGATATGAAAATAAACCATCAGTTTGGTGACGAATGTGACCTGCAACGAGAAATGCGCTCAATAATGCAACAAAATAGATTTTAAAACTTAGAACTTAGATTAAAAAAACCAACATTATTAATTTTTAATATTTCATCAGTTTAAAAGTATGGTTAAAAACAAAAAAAAGAGTCCAGGGAGACCCAAAAAAGAGTTTGTCTCCAAAAAGCCCAAAGCAAAGATTAAATCCTGACCAGGAAGACCGAGAAAGGATCAGGAACATCATATGGCTGCCAATCAGGTTCCGCCTGCTATTGCATGATTCGTTGAAAAATCTGTTGATGATTCTAAGAAAAAAGATTTAATTATTCTGTTGCTGTTTTTATTGTCGTTCATACTTTTCGTCGTTTCTTTGTATTTCACGTTTATGAGAGACAAAAAAGCTAGTGATCTGACCCAATCAGAGATTGCTGAGATGGCAAATATAGAAACGGGAAACATAGAGTATACACCGCAAGGCACTCTTCATACCTGAAGTATACAAACAGCGCAAAAGAACACGACGGAACAACAAATGATTATAGATTTTTATCAAGCGGTAAATACCATAGACACGGTTACGATCCATACCATGGCCGATGCACACCTCAAAGAGTCCAATGTATTCAAAACGTATTATAGCAAAAACTGGTTGTCTAAATTTTCTGAAATCATCCTCGCGCCAAAAATAGTTGTCACTAATATTCAAGAGAAACAGACTAATTCAACCAATCCAAATATCAAAAATTTCTCGTATACACTTGAATACGCACTTGCAAACACCCAACAGAAGTTCACCGAAGAGCGGTCAACGGTTTTGATAAAGAAAGGTGACGAGCGAAAAATTTGAAAGTTATTATGCGAAACCAAAGGGTGTTCAACGATGCCATTCTTCAATCCAGATAAATACAAAAATAACTAATAGTGAAAAGTGAATAATGAAAAATGTAGGAACTGTGGTAATATGAACTATTGTATATTACAGTAGTTTGTATGTATACAATTCATTCGTTTTTCACTTTTAGTTTTTAGTTATTCATTAATATTTAAAATATGGAAATCTCAGACATAGTTCAAGAAGTCAAACAGGAAATCGAGTTATTCCGCCAAAAGAATCCCGATGGAGTTGTTATTATTCGATGAGCGACAGCTACGGGAAAGAGTAAATTATCTATTTTATTATCTAAATATTTTGACGAGGAAATCATTTCTGCAGATAGCAGGCAGATTTTCAGATACATGAATATAGGAACAGACAAAATTTCTGACGGCATACTCACGAAGATTCCGCACTATCAAATAAATATTGTAAACCCTGATGAGACCTATACTTCCGGACAACGAAAAAATGATATATACAAAATCATTCCTGCCATTCTTGCGCGTAAAAAACTCCCGATGATCGTCGGATGAACCTGACTCTATATCGATACAGTGTACAAAAATTTTTCTCTACCGGATATTCCGCCAGACATAAAACTCAGAGATGAATTGTTTGCAAAAGAAGAAAAAGAACCATGAATTTTACACAAGGAACTTATGAAACTTGATCCTGAAGAAGCCACAAAATTGCATCCAAAGTCTACGAGATATATCGTTCGCGCATTAGAGATATTTTACAAAAGCGGACAGAAAAAAACTGATACATTCATTTCCCAACCCCCACAACGACCACTGCTTATGCTCGGTCTTCGAAGGGAAAAAGAAGATACCAACAAAAAAATAAATGCAAGAGTGAGAGAGATGTTGAAGTGATGACTCGTCGAAGAAGTTCAGTGATTGCTTAAGCAATGATACAAAAAAGAACTCCAATCAATGCAGGGAATCGGGTACAAGGAGGTTATCGATTTTTTGGACGGCAAATATGATTACAAAGAAATGGAAAGTCGTATCATGATTACCACTCATCAGCTCGCAAAAAAGCAGAGGAGTCGATTTCGCAGATATATAGCTGAAGGCATCCAGTCTCCTAGAGAAAATGTGACCTATAAAGTTTGGAAATTATCGTAATATTTGCAAGTGTTCATTATCTAAAAATTCACAATATTTATCTCTAATAAACTAAATTACGAAAGAACGCACCATTATTAAATCAGTGTGAAATGTAGTCCAAGCATGAGAGACGCGTAAGCGGATCACTAACCATATATGTTCAGTAGAATAAATATGATATTACCCTAATGGTGCTTGATTTTTTTATCCAATATTTTTGTTCCTCCTTTGTTGTAAAGGAGGGGGACCGAACCCCGCAATACTGCGGGGCAAGCGGTGGAGGATTTTGACAAAAATATGGTCGTGGGGTTTGGGGCACGAAAAGCCCCAATAGAATAGTGGGGAAATTATATAATTTTTTTGTTCAAAAAAAACCCGACAAAAACATCGGGTTGAGAAAGAGTAATCACTTTTTAAGCAGGCAATTTTAAGAGGGTACCAAAGCCCTTTTTAAAGTCTTCCAGATCGGTTTTAGCCTTTTTAGTTTTAGCTGTATCTTTTGTCTCCATTTTTTCTTCCCAAATGAGTAATTGCTCATTGGCAATATTTTTCATATAGTCCGAAGGGATTGCCCAGATACCGAGCAAAGTATCCCTGTTTTCTGCGGTAATATTGTACCCCTCAAACTTGGGTAAAAGCTCTATTTTTTCAAGCTTTTCAACATCCTCACAAAATAGACTTTTTGAGATGATTTGCAGAACTATTTTATAGCCGATTTGTTGAACATACACGGCTATAAAACAAAATGGATAAAGTGTATCCAACTGTATTTTCTTTTTGATAAGCAAGAACATCCCATTCTGAATGTCTTCTTCTTTTATTTCTTTAAACATATAGTTAAGTTTTTTATTTATTTTTCCTTTATATACTTTTATGCTCGAATATGTCAATGTAATTTTTTCATTTTCCCACTATTGCTTGATAGCTTTGGATAAATATATAT
>JBAZRN010000042.1:0-5214 GCA_041663325.1 Candidatus Absconditabacterales bacterium
TATGAAACAAAAGGTATGATTACACAGATGATTAAAAAAACAAAGAAAACTTAGGTTGATAGATCAATTTCTCTGAAAATAGCCACACAAAAAGTTCTATTATCCCTCATTTTATTTCTTTCTTTCCAAATCTAATCCATTTTGTAGATATTTTTGGAAGATTTTCTGTCTTGTAATCTATTTTTCCAAGAAAATAGTTTTTTGCGTTTTCATAATTTTCTTTTTCTTTTTTGATTTCTTCTTTGAGTTTGGTTACTTCTTCTGCATTTGTATTCTTCACTTCTTTGATTTTGCTGATATATCTATCAATCGTTTGTTGAAGTCTTATTTTCGCTTGATTTACTATGGTTTCTGCATTGTCTTTTGCGTTTTCTGGTTTGTCTTGAAGGAGATTCGTAAGCTCTTCCATTTTCATGATTTTTTCTTGATCAGCCATTTGATTTGCTCCTTTCATTGTTGCTTGGTGGTTTTTTTCTTGTTTTTCAATTTGCTTGAGTTCAGTTTCTAATCTTCCTATTTCGGCAGAATTATAACTGGCTTTGGCTATATCCAGTTCTGACAATAATTCATCTTTTGTTCTTGTTTTATTGAGATCGCTCATTGTGTTGCATAGATGAGTAAAAATTACTCTATAATTGTACTCAGAAAGTTTTATTTGTCAAAAAACTCCCCGTCTAGGCGAGGAGCAGAGGTGTTTATTGCTTGCCTTTTTGTTTAAAGCATATTTGATATGCTTCTATCCACCGGGGTGCTAACTTTAGTTAGCTTGATGTAGGAGCTCATTTGCTTGCTACTGCATCTGGGTGATACTTTTTCGCTCTTTGCTCATCTGTTTTTTTCTATAAGTGTTAGCGAATCTATGAGCTTCATTTCTGGCTTTTAAGAAAATCTTGTCTGCTTGGTCGTAGACCATAGCTTGATTATGAATGTTCAATTTGTTATCGAAGTAATATATTTTTTCGGAGACAATACTTCATTTCATGTCTGATGCATGATGCATGATGCTAGATGCATGAAGCATTTTTTTGTTAGATTTTTCGGATTTTTTTCAGATTTGTGATTTAGTTCTTGCTTCACCTTTTCCCAAAGAAATAATATCAATTTGACTGACTATTTTTTTTCGTTTTGGATTTTCTTTGCATAGTTTTTTTACTACGCCCAACTGCCCTTTTCCACCGTCTATAATTAGACAAGATGGCAGATAATTACTGGAAGATTCCAAATGATTATCTCATGATTCCAAATATTGTCTGAATCTACGCTCAAGTAATTCCTGCAATGCTTCGTAATCGTCGGATTTTTTCGCTTTGATTTTGTATTTACGGTATCATTTTTTGTAGGGGAGTCATGCTACTAAACAAGAAAGTCATCCACTGGTCCATCAGCCGCTGAGGTGAGAGATATCGATACATTCAATTCTATACGGTATATTTTTCAGTCCGTATCTTGCTTGTAACGTTTTGAACAGATCATTGATTATGGTACTTTCTTCTTGGAGTGATTGAGAGATAATATAGGATTCGAGAAAATTTTCAGCTAAGTGGAGGAGTGGTTTCAACCCCCTCTTCGTTTCTCCCCAATCCTCCACCACTTTGTGGTCCCCCTCCTTTATCAAGGAGGTAAGGGGAGTTTTTAGTTTTTTATGTAGTCCATCTATGATAATTTCGTTTTTTGTTTTATAAGTGTTTCATTCGCTGAAAGCTCTTTGGATTGCTAAATTAAGACTATCTTCGTCTATATCGCTATGTTGTTCTTTGCTTGTAATTATGTCCATCAGTTTTCCTTGGGTGAAGACGAGTACCGTGTAAATGTATTGGCTTCATATATTTTTTACTAAAGCTAAATAGCCGTCTTTTCTTTCTGGGAGGACGACGTTTTGCTTTTCTACGAATCATTGTATAGATTGATAAATATCCCTAAGTTGGGCTGCCCATTCGAAGTTTTCGTGAATAATGGCTAATTCTATTTGTTTATGAATTTCTTGCTCGATAGGTTTTGTGTTACCTTTAAAGAAAGAAGTGATTGTGTGGATTATGTTTTTGTAGTCAACCTCACCTTCGTTTCCTCTCCTAACAGAGAGGTTCTTAGTTAATTTACACCATCATCTACAAAGGCCAAAGTAATAGTCTGAGCAAAGTTTTCATTGTTTGAATTGCGTTGTCTTACACCCTCTAAATTTGAGGATCTGCCTGATATATTGCAAAAATTTTTTTAACTGAATCGTGTCTCTTTTAGGTCCGATATAGAGTGCATTATCGTTAATTTTTTTTCTGGTCAGAAATATCTGAGGGAATGATTCTTTTGTGATTTTGATGTAGACGTAGCTGTTATCTGCTTTGAGGAGGTTGTTATAAAATGGTTGATGTTTTTTGATCATATTATCTTCTAAATAGAGTGCTTCGCTTTCGTTTTTGACGATAAGGAAGTCCACCTTATCTGCCTTTTGGAGCATTTCCTGTTTTCGGAGCGAATTGATTGAAAAATATTGTCAGAGTCTTTTTTGAAGGTTTTTAGCTTTTCCGATATATAAAATAGTTCACTTTCTGTCTTTGAACAAGTAAACTCAGGCATTGTTTGGTATTTTCTCGATATTGATAGATTGCATATTTTTTAAATGTTGAATGTTGAATGTTGAATGTTGAATGAATGTATTGTATATACAATAAATTGCAAGTTTTAGTAGTAGAGCATTCTTGCTCTTGAAATTATTTAACGAATGAATATATTCATTATTCAAAACAAAATATTGACAACATGAAAAACAATGAAAAATTATTAGACCTTAAATTAACTATGATGATTATCATGGATAATTTTGGACGCAAATTAGAAAAAATTTATTCTGTCGCATTTCCTGTAATGGCTTTTGTTTTCTCTCTAGCTATCGGCAGAGGTGTCTTTGTTATTTCTGAATGGGAAATTAAACTGATATTTTTGCTTTTTTCTCTTGCCTTTGCCTTTGTTGGACTCTATTTATTGATTAGGAGGAAAAGTTTACTTTGGTATTAAAACAGGAATTTCTATCTACACATTTATTGTTAGCCGAGCGTTTTCGCCACGGCTTTTTTTGTTTTTTATCAGAAACAAAAAATCTTGCGAGGAAGCAAGATTTTTGTTCCCATTTTCATGGGTGACGATATATAAAAATATATTACTTTTTCTTAGGTTGTTTTACTAATTCGTATACGCCTTTTTCTACTCTTTTGAAAAGATCTTTATATTTTTGGAGGTTTAACATCACGGTGTTTGGACTTACCATTTTTTCTTTGAGCATTTCTTTGCATAGTTCTTTGACATTCATTGTTCTATCATTTTTTTCGAAGATTCTTACTAAGATTTCTTTGACTACACCTCCTTCATATCATCGTTCTTTGAGACCATAAATTCCAAGTCCTAGATTAACGAAAAGGTCATTATTTTTTACCAATTCGTTATGAACGGTATTAACTTTGACATTTTTTGCAGGAAACCATTCCATGATTTTTGCTGGAAGCTCTTGGTAGTGAACTGGTTTGTTTGTTCTTCTCATGGTGTAGAGAATCTTGAGTTTGATAGTCTTTGGGTTTACATCAGCAAATGTTGGTAATCCGATTTTTCCATCAAATACATTGATTTCTCTGATAGATTCGAAGAAGTTTACGTAAAAGAGATCATTCTTTATATAATGAACATCCTTGTAATCTTTTGCAAAGTTTTCTTTCATCCATCCGATGAATTCATACAAATCTTGGCTTTTCGCTCTTTTTTCGAAATATGAGCTGATAGTAAGCACCATCTTGGTCAAAAGATCTTCGTATAATGGTTCAAGATAGAATGCTTTGTTCAAATATTTATTTCTCTTGAGATATGTTACATCAAAATCTGAAACGAGAATTAATTTGAGTTCTTGTTTAGAAAATTTAAATATATTCTTGTTTACGAGTTTAGATATCAATATATCTTCACAGAGCAACCCTCCATGGACATCAAGAACTTTTTTAGCTTCTTGAAGCACTTCCATATAGGTGTCGTTTCCTACAATCAATCTTCTAAATCTCATCAATGCTTGAGTTTCTATTTGTCTGATTCTTTCTCTAGTCAGGGAATATTCCTTTCCAATTCTTTGGAGAGGTATTTCTTTGTCTCCATCGAGACCAAATTTCTTCATAAGTACTAGTCTTTCCTTTGGTTTACAGTATATCAAAATGTCTTTTAAGTTTGTTCTTTCAATATCAACCTTGATTTTTTTGTCGTCCATTTTTACATTGAAGTTCATTGAATTTAATTTTAGTTAAGTAAAATGAAGTATTTTTTTAGACACATTTTTACTCTGTAAGTAGTAAGAATTTGCTTATTAATGTCAAGAGATTGTTTAAATTTTTTTTTAAGCTCTTTGACTTATGGTAAACTGGCTAAACATTGAATTTAAATATGATGCAATCGCCATCTTGTACTATATACTCTTTCCCTTCTAATTTTACTAGTCATTTTTCTTTCGCTTTGCTCCAAGAACCGTGGGCAATCAAATCATCATATTTCACTACTTCTGCTTTTATGAAGCCCTTTTCAAAGTCAGTATGAATCGCTCATGCTGCTTGCGGCGCCGTGGATGCGATAGGAATGGTTCGTGATCTTGTTTCGTCTTCTCCAGTTGTGAAATAGTACATTAATCCAACTTTTTCAAACCCTAATTTAATCAAATCATTCAATGTCGGAATATGCGCTACTTTATCTATGCTCACTAATTCTCTGATAAATTCATCTTTCTCTTCATCGCTCATGTTCATCATCTCGGATTCTAATTTTGCGCACACTATAGCGACAGGACTTTGGAGTTTTTCCATATACTCGTTCGCTATTTCGTGAGCAAATGGAATATCATCTTGTCCGATATTTATCGCGTAAATGATAGGTTTCGTGGTGAGAAAGTTGTACGATTTGATCAATTTTTCGTCATCTTTGGTCAGTTTGTTTTTTATATTATGGGCAATCTTTCCTTCAATCAACGCAGTTTGGATCTCCATCAAGATCTCTACTAATCTTATTTCATCTTTGGTTCATTTTCCCATTTTCGTTTTTTTTGCGAGATTGGGTAAATGTCTTTCGATGATTTCTAGGTCGGAGAAAATCAGTTCCGTATTGATGATTTCGACATCTCTTATCGGATCAACGTCTCCTTCTACATGCACGACTTCGCTGTCTTTGAAATACCTGAGTACTTGCACGATAGCATCT
>JBAZRN010000043.1:0-4920 GCA_041663325.1 Candidatus Absconditabacterales bacterium
AGCCTCTTGTTTGTAGCAGGATCTTTTGCAGGTAGCTGATACTTGAATATCATTCCGCTTTTGTGTCTTCTCTTGGTAGCTGCTATTTTGTGAGATACGGTCAATTATCATATCGGGAAACATTTTGGTCGTTACCTCACGACGAGAAAATTGCGAGGCAGGCACATCATCAAACCAGAATATATAGAAAAAACCAAAGCGTTTTTTGAAAAACATGGAAAGAAGACTATCATCCTTGCGCGCTTTGTACCTATCATCAGAACGCTTGCGCCGTTTGTGGCAGGGATAGGACACATGAGCTATCGCACTTTCTTGTCCTACAATGTGATTGGGGGATTTGTACGAGTCATGGGAATCACCTTGGCGGGATATTTTTTCTGACAGATCCCACTGGTCAAAGAAAATTTTGAAAAAGTAGTGATGCTGATCATCTTCGTATCTTTGATCCCTTTGATAGTGGAGTTTGTGAAGCACAGATTTGCTAAGAAGAAGTAGAGTGTTTTATTTTTGGCTATGTCGTACATCATGCTCCAGCCAGCCTTTGTACGCAATAATTTCGCACAAAGCCTAGTTGTCTGTCATATCCCTACTACCGAAATAAGAAAATAATAAAGAAAAATAAGAGGGGCTTCTTTCTTTTAATTTAGTTTAATTTTTTTTAGAAATTAAAATATTGCACCAAAAAAAGATATTTTAAAATCTAAAGTTCTGACCATTTAAACTGAAATAAGTCTTTCTCTCTGTGTCTTGAATCATTCCTAACAAATTTTAATAAGATAGAATTAGGATCAGAAATAAGATTATAGTTTGTTCCCAATATAGGAAGATTTTTTTTAGCACAAAATTGTTTAAGTTTCATAAAATCGTTTTTAATAATTTCTTTCATTCCATTTAAATACAATTCTTCACGCTCTATAGCATTTTCATGAGAATATCACAACTTACGTAACATCTGTGAACGCAATTCATCTTCTTCTTTAACTCTCTTTTCATATACTTCACTACTTACTGGAAAAGTATACGAGTTATTGCTTTCATCAAACTCACCCCATAACATTATTGCCCTAAATCTATGTGGCTTTATTGCAGATGAAATACCTAGATCATAATCTCTTGGTGATGATTCATAAATCTCACTTCTAACATGATGTGTCAGGATTTCCTTTGGAACATCAAATAAGATCGTCATGGAACCTGAATACGATGCGTCTTTTCTTTTCAAAAAAGCATCTTTAAGTCCTTGAGGTGGAGTTGAGCTTATAAGATTATAGGCAGTAAATATATTTATTGCTTGTCCCAATTTTGTATTTTTAATCGAATCTTCAGTCCAAAAATGAATAGAAGGATCATCTTTACGAATCTTACCATTTTCCCATTCACCATATTTTAAATAATAATCCAATAAAGGAGGGACAATCTTTTCAAGAAAATATTTTATTCTAGGACCTCCTTTATTCTTTAATTCTCCTATAGTTTTGTATGCCATTTTTTTATACTTATTTCTCTCATATTCAGAAACTCCATCACCAACAGGTCAAGGCAAGGAATCAAAATGTTCTTTAATATATTGAGGACCATATTTGTCGACTAAATCTTTAATCGTGGTACAAAAGTATGTCTCCCAAGCATACATAGCATTAGATTGATAATACTCTGGATACTTATGTGGATATTTATTAAATTTTTTTAATAACTGTAATGGAGATAAGATACCGTGTTCAAGAAACGATCTTACTGAAGAGAATGAGCATCCATGTTGTCCTATTTTTTCATTCTCAATATCAGTCTTTAATTTCTCATATAATTCAATATTTTTCTCCTTCTCAGACAATAATAAATTATTTTTTAAATCATCAGCATGTTGTTCCCTATTTTTCCTAGAATCTTCAGTTGTCTCATGGTATTGAGATAATGATTCCTCTCATTTTTTTATATCAAAAACTCACTTCTCCAATTTTTCAGTAGAAAGATTGTTTATATCAGATCAATTAGCCGATTTAATAGTTTTATTAGAATTGTTCATAATTTTAATATAAGTCTAAATCTGTCTAAATTTTACTCAAAACCTTTAAAAAAACAAATTTTTCTTGATTTTGACCAAACTTACTTTATCTTTATGTTAATTTAATTTAGAAGAAGCCTCTCTCTTTAAAGGCTAAATTTAAGGGATACGAACAGACAACACATCTAGTCTGAACATCCACGACCTAATTGACTTCAACGGTAAGTCGTGGCGTCAGACATAGATGAAACGTTAAATGACATACCGAGAACCAAACAAAACCGGCTTCACATCGGCACAGTCACCTAACAATCCTCTGCCTGACATCGCTACATATCGCGACGTCAGCCTAGAGCCACCGTTGTCTGTCATATCCCTACTACCGAAATAAGAAAATAAGAGGGGCTGCTTTCTTTTAATTTAGTTTAATTTTTTTTAGAAATCCTTAAAAATATATTAGGACAATCCTAATAAAGAAACATTAAGTACAATACATACAAAATATCTTTACAGAGAATTAAGGTTAATTATTGTTTCCTCAATTAGTGTTTTTTCATAAATTATTTTTCCTCCTTGCATAATTATAATACGGTTCTCTCATTTTGGAACAATAATAGTTTTTTTAGTATCTCTTATACTAGTATTATATTGATAATCATGACCTACATAAACTTGTGATAATTCCTTATCATCATTAGGGATTATAGTTATTCCATATGTTAAATCATCTTTCTGACCTTCTGGCACGTAATATATATATTTAGCATAACTAACAAATTCTGTTTCATTGGTATATTGAACACTTATGATATTGTTCCCTACTTTTAAATCATAATTAACAATATCACTATCAGGAGTACCTTCTATAAATTTTGCATTAGGACTATCGTCCATAGGATCCTTCTGAAAGGCAAATTTTGTATTATTTGTAGCTGTTATTTTAAGTTGTACTCTAGGGGAAAAAGTTATTAATCAATCATTTTCTACTCCATCTTCTATAAGAGTAATTTTAGGGTTACTAATGTATGTGGAATTTTTATCAGTCGCTAACTGCATTAATACTATCCCATTTAATATTTCATTGGAAACTGTTAAAGATTTTTCCTTATAGCCAGGATTATTCAAAGCTGATATTGTATCACCTTCTTGTATTGGGATAAATGTAGTAATATATAGATTTCATTGTTCATTAGTCACTCCTCTATGTGTAACTATATCATTAGACGTTGAATAAATATTAATATTTGAAATGGCAGAATTCTGCTCATCAACTACATGGATAAGCATTCTGTTCGGGGATACTTCAGGGGTTGGACCTACCTGTGTTCATGTAACATTATCCTCTACAACCATACCTAAACGATCACTTTGAAAATAATTATTATTAAATATACTTACATCAAAGTAATTGGCCAATAGGAGTCCTACAATTATAACTAACAAACTCATAAGTAATTTTTTCATGGAAAATAATAACGATTAAAAAATACATTTACTTTATATACATATTCTATTCATAAAGTCAACAAACATTTTCAACTTGATTTTGACCAAACTTTACTTTATCTTTATGTTAATTTAATTTAGAAAAAAATAGAAAAAAGAAGCCCCTGTTTTTAAGGGTTTAAATTGAGGGACACGAACAGACAACAGCGACTACCGGACAGCCCGACTAACACGTTCATTTTCAATGGAACGTCAGTCCGTCCGCAGAGTCGCAAACGTTAAATGACATACCGAGAACCAAACAAAACCGGCTTCACATCGGCACAGTCACCTAACAATCCTCTGCCTGACATCGCTACATATCGCGACGTCAGCCTAGAGCCACCGTTGTGTAACATACTCGTGTATCTAAAACCAAACCGGAACATAAAGCGGAACGCATATATTTTTCTTAGGGGGTGTTTTTTGCCCTCATGGGGCACTTCTTTTAAAAAAGAAGCAAAACGGACTTGACTTCTCATAGAAAATATGTAAAATAAAATTAGATTACCAAATCAGTTTGTTAAAATAAAAACCTAAAAAATAAAATTATGAAAAAAAAGATCGTTGGTATTATGTTTATACTGCTTATAAGCAGCAGCATAACAAACGCACGTACTATGGAAGCCCTATCGTCACCCATAGAAGATTCTATCTCTAATGCAAGAAAAGAACTTGCAAAATGGGATTCTTTGGAAACCATTTGGACGAAAGAATTGGCGGGATTTAAAAAAAAGCAAGAAGTAATTAAATTGTTCAAAAGCTCAGTAGAACTCTCAGAACTTGAAAAAAGCACAATTGAAGAAACGCTGCAAACAGTCGATACTATCATAAAAATACTCGAATATCGAGTTCAGACTGCACAACAACTTCAATTGAATCTGAAAAAGCTACTAAATAATCTCGAAGAAATGAAAAAAATCGAAAGACAAATCGAAGAAAACGAAAAAATGAGATTTGGAAAAGAGTATGAAATGATAGATGAAAGCGGGAAGGGTTAAAAAGCTAATTTAATGTATAAGATTACAGGGGTTGCGTGTTTCACGACAACCCTTTTTTTACATGAAAATACTTGAAAATACAATACATAATAGATAATATCTAAAACAATAAAAACACCCCCTCAAAAAAGAAAAATATATGCTGACTAAATAAGATACACTCGTACGATTACACAACACATCTAGTCTGAACATCCACGACCTAATTGATTTCAACGGTAAGTCGTGGCGTCAGACATAGATGGAACGTTGTCTGTCATATCCCTACTACCGAAATAAGGGAATAATAAAGAAAAATAAGAGGGGCTTCTTCTTTTTAATTTAGGCATAATTAAATAAAAGGGGTGGCTAAAACACCATGAAACATTAGTAGGTAACTGTTTTATCTGCTAATTTTTTATATATGCAAAATAAAATCTGTAAAAAGTGCTC
>JBAZRN010000044.1:0-4800 GCA_041663325.1 Candidatus Absconditabacterales bacterium
ATGACGGTATTGCTGAGTTAACTAATTTCATCAAGTTCAAAAAAAATAATTACGATTACAAAGTGAGAGTCTATGATGAGAACGACACCTCTATTTATAAAGAGATTACCTTCACTGTAGGTTCTACTAGTTCTTCTTCATCAAATGGTGATCTTGATAATTTTTACGTCACTGCTGACGACACTACACCTTCCACTTCTCAATATATTGATTTAACAGTAAGAGCTCGTGATAGCGACAATGCTACAATTACTGATTATACGGATATGATTAACTTCAAAGTCTACTATAGATCTTCTAGTTCTTCTTCTTGGACTCAGACTACCTCTTCTACCTACTATACTATGGGTTCAGATTATACTGATGGATACGATTTTACATCATCTGATGATGGTATAGCTGAATTAACTAATTTCATCAAGTTCAAAAAGAATAATTACGATTATAAAGTAAGAGTCTATGATGAGAATGACACTTCTATCTACAAAGAAATTATCTTCAATGTAGGATCCACTAGTTCTTCATCCAATAATAATCTTGATAATTTTTACGTCACTGCTGATGATACTACGCCTTCTACATCTCAATATATAGACCTAACCGTCAAAGCAAGAGACGGAACATCAACTGATACAACATACAGAGGAACAGTGCAATTTGAAGTATATTATAAAGCTTCATGATCATCTTCTTGGACACAAACTACTTCTTCTACTTATTATACAATGGTGTCCACCTATGAAGATAATGGATATACTTTCACATCTTCAAACAACGGACAAAAAACATTTAGCAATCTTATCAAATTTAATAGGAATAATTATTCGTATAAAGTGTTAGTCTACGACGAAAATGATGAAAGTATCGAAGGATATAGCATATTTACCGTAGGTAGTACAAGTTCATCTTCTAGTGTATATGGATTTAGTTCAAGTGAACTCAACACCGTGCAAAATATTTATGATGCTCGAGATGATATGATTAACAATTTAGAAAGCAGATATTCTAGATTGAGATCAAGCACGAGACGACAAACCATGTCTGATGATTTAAAAATTGCTATGAAAGAAATTATTGACGATGACAGCAACAAAACATATGACAATTTTGACGATTTCAATGCTGCGTGGTTAGATTGGTATAGATACACTATCAGCGTTAGATAGGTATGGGAACTTAAAAATAAAAAAATAACGTAGGGGCGGATACTTGCTCTCGGCGGCGCCGGGGTCATCCGCCTTTTTACGTTGGGAAAACTCCGCCTTTTTACGTTGAAAGAACAAAGTAAATAGATAAAAACAAATCGTTTAATAATTTAGTTATTTTTTATGAAAAAAAGATTAGGCTTTACCCTATTAGAAGTTATCATCGCTGTAACAAGCTTTTTTTTATTGTTGGTTATTATCGTAAATATTTATACAAATATGATCAAACTCAAATACAATATCCAAGCAAGAACCAATGTAATTCAAGATTCTTATTATACCATTGAAAAAATAAATTTACTCCTCAAAGATTATACCATCGACTACGAAGAATACTTCAATAGAAAAAATGTCTGATGTAATAGCAGCAATAGTGATTTCACCCGAGATGTAGGAACCACAGGGTATTGTGAAAATTTCACCGCATATGGGAATAACAGCAATATAAATCAAGTGCCATCTACTGAACGCAAAATATATTTCTGCAGTTCAACTAACACGGATGAAACAATACCACAAAGAGTGTTGCCAAACACAGAAGTACAAAACGGCTCATGATGCCTAAATACTGGACAACAATCTTTCGGTCAATATGGCTGGCAATTCCGAGATGTAAAAAATGATGTAGATTCAGTGGCAGGTGCATGGAATGATGATGATGACGAAAACGTTATGAAATGACCAAGCGCTATAGACAATCCTACGAATACACAAGAACTCTACCTTATTTCTCAAGACGGAAAATCCAGAATATTTATCAGAAGAGCACTCATAGAAAGCGGAGATTTTAATAACGATGGAATCGCCTGAAGTGGAGATAGTGAAAAACGATATACCTTGCAAATATTGAAACTCAGATGATTCGACGCAGGAAACAATCATGACTTTGATACAAACAATTCTTCAGGAGTCTATGACGGTACCATAGATACTCGAGCCTGCGATTATGCGCAAGGATTCATGTGTCATGGAAACTGAATTTGATCTTTATATACATGATATAAACTACCTTCTGACCAAAACGACGGTTGGGTCAACATATTTCAGAAAAATATTACTATCAGCGACCGAAACCTCATCATTTATCCGACAAAAAATCCTGAATATGCTTTAGCAGAAAACAACATACAAATAAATCCCTATTTCACCATCAATCTCACCAGCAAACTTTACTGACAAATACGACGAAAAAGACTAGGTATAGCAAACATCGACAATTTCCAGATAAATTTACAAACTACATTTAACACCAAAAACTTTTATACTCAATAAAAAGACATTATGAAAAGCAGAATCAATTCTCTGTATAGATTACTCCTTTCGGCATATAGCATTTCTATGTTTTCTGAATGAGTGCTTTTGCCGATTTATGCGGTTTTTGTGCAGAAAATATGATGAGACATTCTAGATGCTTCATGAGCTATGGCTGTTTTTCTTATCTCACAATGAATATTTACTATCATCATTCAGCGCTTAAAATGGACAGCAAAACACCACATGACAATGATGATTGTATGATGGGCTATATGGCTTATAGGTATAGCATTATATCTCGCGGTATCCAGCACACGAATGTTATTTATCACTCAGATTTTGGTAGCTATGGGAAATGCAATAGCCGACCCTATATTCGATAAAGAATTAGCTGATCATACGGATCAAAATAATAAGCTCTTTGAGCGAGGATTGCGAGAAGGAATGCAAGACATTATAAGCTGAATAGCAGCTATCATATGATGAATGATTGCAGTATTTCTATGATTTAAAACGCTAATAGGATTTATGATACTGACAGGGACAATCTCATTGATTATTATTTTGGTTTATGTAAAAAAGTACAGAGCTAAACAAGCTATTTAATCTATTATCCCTTATAATGTCTGAAGAAACCAAAGTAACTGATCATCAAGATGAACGCGACGTTCGTATAGCTAAAGCGCAGAAAATGAAAGACATGGGAGTCATTCCTTATGCTCAATATTTTGACAAAAAAAATCTGATTTCCGATATCATAAAAGATTACGAAACAAAAGAACATCGTGATATCAACGATATTATTCCTAACCCTGAACTACAGGTACAAACTGCTGGAAGAGTCATGCTCTATCGTTCACACGGTAAACTAGCATTCGCAAAATTATTGGACAGCACGGAAGAGATTCAATTGATGTTTCATAGAGATAATTGTAAACTAACCATCAACAATGAAGTACGCGACTCCGACTTCTCGGGGGAGCAAATTGCCAATACCACGAACGCAGTGAGTGAATTACCATGAGGAATGTCTGCGTATAAGTTTATAGAAAAAATGATGGATATGTGAGATTTCATAGGTGTACGCGGGGAAGTATTCGAAACACACAAATGAGAACTTACGATATTTGTATCAGAATGTAAATTTTTATCCAAAGCAATTAGACCATTACCAGAAAAATTTCACGGACTCCAAGATCAAGAAGAATTATATAGAAAAAGATATCTCGATATGACCATGAATCCAGAAACGTACAAAAGATTTTTATTGAAATCAAAGATGTATCAAGTACTCAGAGAATTTTATACAAAAGAATGATTTATAGAGATACAAACAAATATCCTAGGAAATTCAGCTTCTGGAGCAGCAGCAAGACCATTCATCACGCATCATAACGATTACGATACCGATGTATTTTTGAGAATATCATTTGAAACTGCGCTCAAAAAAGCAACGGCAGGAAGATTTGAGAAAGTGTTTGAATTATGACAAGATTTTAGAAATGAAGGATCAGACCCAACACATGTACAGGAATTTACACAGATAGAACATTACGCCGCATATTGGAATTATGAAGATAATATGAAATTTACGGAAAAAATGTTTGATTATCTTTTCAATAAACTCGGCTTGTCCAAGAAGTTAAACGTCAAAGACAAAGAATGAAATATCAAACAGGTAGATTTTACCACACCACGAAAAAGAATAGATTTCACAAAGGGTATTGAGGAAGCAAGCGGAATAGACATCACAAAATATGGAATGGATGACGCAGATAAACTCAGAAAAGATATCCAGAAAAAAGGTAGTGAATTTGAATGAATGCAGAAAATGGGGACAACAACTTTGATAGATTATTTGTATAAAAAAGTTTTGAGACCGACAATTATCGGTCCTGCTTTCATCTACAATTATCCAGTTATCATGCAGCCACTCGCAAGAACAGCAGACAAGGAGCCAAATATTGTGGAACAATTTCAGTTATTGGTCAATGGCCGAGAAATCTGCAAAGCATATTCTGAACTTGTTGATCCGATTGTACAGCAAGAAAATTTTGATAAACAAGCGAAAGCCGCAGTTCAAGGTGATGAAGAGGCTACCGCATGAGATGATGATTTCGTCACTGCTATGGAATACGGTATGCCGCCTCAATCGGGCTTTGGAATAGGACTTGAAAGACTCTTTGCTATCCTTACCCAACAAGACAACATCAGAGACGTAGTAATGTTTCCATTGATGAAGCCAGAAAAAAAAGCAGAAACTATTGAAATATGCGAAGTAGATGTGGCAACTCTTTATTGAAAATTACCAGCACTTGAAGAGGTAGAAAATTTAGCTAAA
>JBAZRN010000045.1:0-4633 GCA_041663325.1 Candidatus Absconditabacterales bacterium
AGAAGTAAAGGACACAGAGATAGTATTATTTGGTCATATCAAGGGCCCTAGAGTAGAAACATGGATGGATCCTGATATCATATCTACAGAAGATCAGAGAAAATGCCCCGTTGTCCAGTCCGTGATAGGATATCCATATCCAGTCAATTCTCCTGCTACCGTAAATTTTACAGGTTGCAGCTGTCCTATCTCTCGTCCTCAGAAGCTATATTGTACAGGCGCCGTTCCTATCCATGATGATTTTCTCCCTCTCAGTGAAGAGAAAGCATTGGTCCGGAGATTGAGATACGTGCCACTTCTATTTACAGGATTGCTAAGATAATTTCGTCCTAAAGTTGCCGTCCCTATGATTCCAGTACCTCGCCCCAGTGCAGTACATTCAGTAGTGCCAGAGATCACACTAGCAGGCATATTGTTTCCATTATTACCAAAGAAAACATCGGTTCCACAATATTTAGCAGCCACCGTGGTAAAAAATCCACTTCATCAGTTATTGTAAGATTGGAGATTATTGATGATACTTCCCGTAGCATTGATAGATAAACCATGTGAAGTGTTATTATAGATACTGGAATTATTTACTATTCCACTTGCTGAACTAAAATATATTCCATTTGTAGCATTATTATAAAATTGAGAATTGTTGATAGAGGTTTTCAGGGCATTTACTACCTGTATACCATAACCATTATTGTATGATTGAACGTTATTGATGGTATTGTTAGTAGAATTCGCATTATCTATATATATTCCATTAGATGACGCGCCATTATTATATGAAAGGGTAGTATTGATAAAACCGTATTTAAATGAAGAAAGATAAATTCACTGATTAGCATTTCCATACACTTCACAGCTAGTGATAGTAGCATTATACGCCCCATTAGTGCGCAGATAAATTGCTCTTGCATTAGCAGTATGGGGAGTGCCAGCAGCATCATTGGTTCCATCGATCTTGATATTTTCCACGATGATATGACTTCTAGCCGTAGTAGTAGAATCAAGCATACCATTGGGCAATTGCACAGTACTATAGAGAGTCACATTTCCGCTACCTACGATCGCTACACAACCAGAAAGATTGATAGTTCTGGTAGTGACATGATTACCTGAAGACAAAATATAGATCATATTTCCAGAAAGAGGCGACGGAATCGCATCCGTTCAAGGAGAAATTGTTTGGATACGGATATCTCCTAGCACACAGGTATTGCCACTCCATGTCTTGGTATAGTCAGACCGAGATCAAAAATACTTCACTACCAAAGGATCGAGTCCATCCTCTGTCTGTCCTGCATACTGATTGTTATCATACGGTAATGCAGAAAAAGACAATGGAGACTTACGTCGAACGGGTTGACTCTGACGAGAAAGAGCAAACCCAAAACTATAGATGATATTCTGAGTAGGGGTCCATGATGATTGGATATTTCTATTTTCGCAATTTACTCAAGTCTGGAAAGAAACTCCACTTCCATTTACAGGATTGGTATAATATGCGCAACTCATGGCAGTAGAACCACTGACGTATACTCCAGTACTCCATGACACACTACTCACCTCGCTGTCAGTGGCATTTCATGTAGTCATAGTGCAAGATCAAGCGAAATTTCAAGAATTAGCAAAAAATGTAGAAATGCCATAATAAATAATATCTGAAGGAGTATAACACCAAAATCCTGTTGTATTGTTGTATGATTTTACATTATTCATACGAAATCCTGAAGTATATCAGACAAAAACTCCTCATCTTCCATTATTATATGAACTACTATTATTTATAGTTCATTCGCTATTTAAAGCAGTATTTCAGCCATAAAAAGAGAATCCATCATACATATTATTAAAAGACTGTGTATTGTTGATAGTTCCATTACTTACTCCTCCTCCATTGGGACCATAAAACATACATCCACGTCAGGCATTATCAAAAAACAGAGAATTATTGATCGTAACGTTGTCAGATCCATAGTAGACATAACATCCATCATAGTTATCGTACGATTGGACATTATTGACGATGATATAATCAGAATTATGTAAATATATTCACGCTCAGGTTGTGCTCGTAGAGAGCGTGGAATAGGTTTGCACGTTGTTTATGATACCATTATTTACTCCAGAAAATTGGATACCGTGATTATTCTTACTATGAGTACTTCATGCCCCATCATTATACCCATCTACTTTTAGATGATCTATGATGATGCCGTTTTTTGATGATGCGTACAAAGGCCTCGCCAATTGAACAGTTGCAAAAATCGTTGCATTGCCATTGCCCACGAGAGCATTACATCCAGAAAAGTTGATCGTCCTAGATGTTCTGTAACTTCCAGAGCCCAAAACATAAATAGTATTTCCATTAAGTGTAGCAGGAATGGTATCTAGTCCTGGGGAAAGAGAGGTAACACCCATACTACTCGCATCACATGGATTGCTAGACCATCAGCTCGTATACACCGTACCTTCGGTACCACTTCCATACAATGCTTTGATGATATCACTCGCCGCAGGATTTTGATTCCAAAATGTAGGGTTGAGAAATTGATAATTGTCCCAGATAATATATCCCACAGTAAAAAATGTTAGATGGGAAGTAGCAAATTCACACATATTTTGATTATCTACTGTACAAGTGGTTTCTAGATTTTCCCAAATTTCTCCATCTTGAGATGAATAGATATGCAATATCGTGCCGGATGTTATATTTGCATTCACAATTTCCATACGTACTATAAATCCTGATGATCAAGCGACAGTAGTCATATGCAATGTAGGATTTCCTGCTTGTATTGTTTCTACGTGAACGAAATTATTTGGAATTCCTTTTTTGGATTTTGTACCTTGCAGAGCTTCATCTGTCACTAGACTTGGTGCTTGTAATTGAATAGTCGCATCCGATGTATTTATACTTATATTTTCTCATTTGGAAAGCCTGAGTTCCCCATTGATGTGCTGAGTCTTTTTATCGGAATATATTATGATTTCTTGTGGTATTTCTATATTATTAGGGTCTTTGATGTCTAGCTGATATATTTTTCCCGCGCTGATTATTTGATTGTTTTCACATACTTTAATTTCTCTATTTCGTACACATTCTGTTTGATCTGTGCATTCTTTCTGTTTTTCATATTTTCCACAATCTATTCATGTGTTTATGACCGTGTTTATCGTTTCTGATCCAGCAATTATGGATTCTGAAGATTCAATGAAGGGTGATGATACTTCTTCTCATAGGGGAGTGTCTGTGTTTGTAGTTGACAACCCTAAAGGTATTTCGTTGAGGATAAGAGAATAACCAGCCTGATTTATTGCATTTTCGATCTCATATGTAGCTGGATAAATTTGTGTTTGTTCTATATTTTCATCCGCTTGAGCGTGAGATATCGTTTGTGAAAATATAAATATATATAATACAATAAGAAAAAATCCTCAGACAAGATAATATTTGTGCTTGTGGTGCTGTGAAACAGGATTAATAATGTTTTTTATTGTATTTACTATTTTATACATATTTTGGATAATACAAAAAATTTCTTACGTGCATATATATGCTGATTTTGAGACGTTTTTCAAGAGTCCTTAATGATCCTAAATCCTATAAAAAAGTGCTTTATTTATCAAACTAGACAATTTTTTATTAAAATTGCTTTTGATAACTGGCAAAAATGCTATTAAAATCACTATTGTCTACTTTGTCTATTACCTACTTCTTTAATAAGTTTGCGTTGACGAATTAGTAAAAAATAGTGTAATATATAATTCTTGGAAGGGAGTTCAAAAGCTTAATTTCAATAAAATTTTTCTACTGGGTAAATGCATTGAAAAATGTTTTTTTATGGTTATAGTCGGTTGCGGCTTTTTTTATACTTTCAAGTATATTATTTCTCTATCTAAAGTAGGTTATTTATGCTTGACTTAGTCTATAAAAAGTTTATAATAATTCAAAGAAAATTGATCTTTAACAATCGAAATTTACGTATCAATTTTTTTCCAAAAAAAACAAAAAAACAAATAAAAACAAATAAAAACAAATAAAAACAAATAAAAACAAACAAAAAACTGAAACTATGAAAAATTTTGTCAAAAGCACAGTGCTCGCTCTCATAATGATGAGCTTGAACGCAAAAAGCCAAGAAGTCTCTGATACCATCAGAGATATCGGAATCATGTACAATTGTGATCAACCCCTTACAGCCTACCGGCTGTACCCACAAAATGGAGAATATTTTTGGGTGAAAAATGCTATTGCTCATGCCACCAATTTTTTCTGGCATGCAGATTGTAATTGCATTTTAGGCAATGCAAATGCCGATTCTATCATAATAAAATATGGTAGCAATTATTATTGCGATTATAATGATTCGCTAGGGCAACCTAGTGGAATGCAAGTGTTTGTACACCCTTTCCCACGAGTACCTGATACTACGGTAAATTACGGAAAGTTCATCACCTTTAACAGACCGCATTTCGCAGGGGTGATCTGGAAAAACGTAGCGGGAGACACTCTGTCTTTAGACAGTGTAGTTACTGTTTCATGCGGAAGTTACACTATCAGCACGTATGATAGTGTGTTTTATGAAGCTTTTGATGATTTTCATATCAACTGCTTCAATTCTCCCTACCCCCTTAC
>JBAZRN010000046.1:0-4255 GCA_041663325.1 Candidatus Absconditabacterales bacterium
AGTGGAAGGTGTAGTGTCGTCAGCAGTGACGTAAAAATTATCAAGATCACCATTTGATGAAGAAGAACTAGTAGAACCTACAGTGAAGGTAATCTCTTTATAAATAGAGGTGTCGTTCTCATCATAAACTCTCACTTTGTAATCGTAATTATTTTTTTTGAACTTAATGAAATTTATAAACGTTTTTTGACCGTCGTTTGAAGAGGTAAAATCATATCCATCAGTATAACTAGAGTTCATGGTGTAGTAGGTAGAAGAGGTAGTCTGAGTCCAAGACGAAGAACTAGAAGATCTATAATAGACTTTGAAATTAATGGCATTCGTATAATTAGTGAGTGTAATGTTATCACTGTCACGAGCTTTGACAGTTAAGTCTATGTATTGAGAAGTAGAAGGTGTAGTGTCGTCAGTAGTGAGATAGAAATTGTCGAGATCTCCGTTTGAAGAAGAATCCGTTAAATTATCATCTGTTCGTTCCTTGTTATCAAAATCATATACCCATTGAGGAAATGTTCGTTCGCTATTACTGCTTGGCTTACCTTCTCGGTCACTTGGAGCTGTTTCGCTATATCTAATCCAAAGTTTTATTCTTCCTGGTTTTGTTTCATCGTAACTAAATTCTCCATTGCATGAAGAGATGCTTCTCAAACTAGAATCAGGAGTCATAATGTCACATCTGAGATTGGAAGTTGTTCCTCCATCTATGTCAGTAGTAAGTCTTCGTCTGTCGGTTCATGCATCTTCGATATTTACACATGCGGTTACGCCGTTAGCGAATTCTACGTCTTTGCAGCTTGTGTTATTTGCAGAAACAGTAGAGATAAGTCATCAGAGAATACTCATAAGACCTAAACTTAGTAAAAGTTTTTTCATGGTTGTAGTATAAATAGTTAAAAAGTACTTTACTGTATATTTCTATTATACGCTTTTTTATTGATTTTGTCAAATATTTTAACAGCTGATTTCAAAAGATAAAAAACAGGTAATTTCTGAAGATAAGAAGATAGTAAGATAGTATTGATAGTGGTCAGATAATCCATATATTTTTTGATGTTTTTTTATATCATATATATTTTTTTCATGCGTTTTCTTGGTAGAACTATCAAATACCTTTTACGATCTCTTTTTTCTATTATTGTATTTTTGCTTCTTGTAGGATTGGCAAAAATGGATTGGAATCTTGATACCTATGTCGCCTTTCTCAATTCTAATGACTGGTCAGTATTTCATCGGTCTCAACCGGCGACTTGGAGTGATCCTTTTTGGTCAAGCAAACAGATCTCTGGCGATATTGCTGACATGTTTTCAAAAGATACTACTGATGCAGAATCGTCTGGTTTAGATGTCTATGATCCAACTTTTGAGCAAGATCTCAATCAATTATCTGATGGTTCACTTTCTGGTACTACTGAAGATTTTTGATTTACTACGAGTGGACAAATTACTTCTACTCCAGATACCTCTATTAAATAGTATTATGAAATCACTTCAAAATAATATATTTCAGCCAATTTCTGTAGTCAAAGAGAAATCTTTGGAGCTTATTGATGTTTTTGATGTTCAAGGAAAAAAAACTATTGAATTGGATTCTCATAGTTCTTTGATCTATCTTGTCGTTGGATCAGATACTGATATAGATATTCAATTGAGGACTATATGACCAAACTGTTCGTGTAAAATCTTTGGATTGTTTGTCTCTGATGCGAAACATTCTTTACGCGGTTCGATTAAAATTTCACTTAATCATTCGCAGACATCAGTTGATGTAGAGCTTATTTCATTTCTTCGTGATGGAGCTAAAGCCGAAATTGACGGCTGTATAGATATAGCGCCTCATCTCGATCATGTTTATGGTCGTTTACTTGAGCATAATATAATTTTGGGCGAAAATATTGCTATTAAAACTTTGCCTAAGCTCAATGTCGCTTCTCACAATGTCCATGTTTCGCATGGGGCGAATATCGATGCCTTTGATCAGCAAAAACTTTTTTATATGATGAGCAGGGGATTGACACAGAAGCAGTCGCAAACGTTATTGGTTAATTGATATATTGAGCATGTACTTAAGCATTTTAGTGAGATTAGTGATGAAGAGAAACAAACTATATTTGCTTTATTAAAATATTAAAAAATTCTATTAACTAATTTACTAAACATACAATCTTGCTAATCTTTTAATCTTCAAAATCTTTTAATTTGTCGTACAGATTATTTACCCTTATAAAACTTATATTGCTTATTATCGCTTTAGGGTTAGCGAGTTTTTTGGCGTTTGGTGGGAGTAGAAAGGATATTGCTCCTGATCAAAAAGTTGTTTTCGTTCTGGATATCAATAGGACGATGAATACTAAAGACGTTCTTTCGGGTACAAAACCGATCTCTAGATTGCAAGCTGCGAAATCTTTTATTCAAAAAACACTTATATCTGATCCTCAATTTTCGTATGGACTTATTCTTTTCAATGCGAGTGCTGACTATATTATACCTCCTACTTTTGATACTTGAACATTCCTTTTGTATCTCAGCTGAATTACGACGAATTTACTGCCAGACTGATTCAAGGACTTCGCTCAGCTGAGCTGATTATTACGTGAAACTTCTACTTCCTATATCATTATTTCCGACTTTGATGCGGAAGTTCAGCAGAACAATATCAAAATGCCTAAGTGAATATCATTACTAGGATTATGATCACTCGCTGGTGATAAAGTCAGGTATAGCAACGGTATTGTTTATTATGATAATGGAAAATCTGTCTTCAGCGCTCGCAATAACAATTTTGCGCAATCGTTAGATCGTCCCTATACTACGTTGACGAATACGGATTCTTTTTCACTCCCCAAATTATTGTTTAATGACTTTAGTCTGTCTCTGTCACAACATATATTTCTTTATGCACTATTGTGAATTCTAGTTATTTTAGTTGTCTTGCTTTAAAATCAGTGAAAAGTGAAAAACTAATAGTGAAAAACGAATGAATATATTTATTAAATAAATGAATATTAAATAAAAAAATACCATTACTTTTCACTTTTAATTAATTTAAAATTATGTCATATTTTTCGTTTTTAGCAGTTCCCAATGTCGAAGGTATGCGTCTGTGATGGTATATTCAGATATTTGGTATTGTTGTTTTGTTTGGGATTTGCTTATTTTTTGTTATCTATTTCTTGCTTATATATCGTAGGAAACAAGTGCTGTTTCATCAATTAGCTGATTTTGATCAGCAAGCTCATGGTTTAGAAAAACAATTGATTATTCAGAAAATCAAAAAATCATCCGGCAAGACCAAGCTTATATTATTCATTGAATATCTGGAAAGATTTGTTACAAGTGAGCCATACGCAAATTTATCAGAACTCTTACGTTTATCGTGATTTATCGCCAAAGATATTGAGGAAATTGAGCATGTTTTATATACGGACACGCCACTTTCAGTTGTTATAGAACACCGTATTGATACTTACTTTATTTCGTAATGCTGGACTATGCTAATCGATGTTGTAGAACAATATGATGCAGAAAAAATAGCGTTATTCCGTGGGGTTTGGGAGAGAACGCTTTTGCATCTTGCGCAGCAGCAGGATCATAAAAAAATTTTCTCTTTTTTGTGCAAAGTGGGTGTTTTGGATTTGGACGAACAAAATAAAATGGTTGTTTTTGGCGTTCCCAATGAATTTGTCCTTACCCAAGCCAAGAAATTTTTTGCAAAGCCGCTTAAAGAATCAATCAATGCCGTATACAATCCGCATTTTTCTGTCAAATTTATAATCTATTCAAAATTTTCCAGCAGTAATGATTTGCTTGTTGATCTTAAAAAACTCTTACATATCAAGGAAACCAAAAATATTGAACTTACCGTCGAAAAAAGGACGATCAGGCATCAATTGTCTGAATTTTTTGGTATTCTTTTCGATCCAAAATTTACGTTTGATACATTCGTTGTTTGAGCTACCAACAATATCGCTTTTTCCGCTGCCAAAGCAGTGACGGCACAACCTGGACAAGCATATAATCCGCTGTTTCTTTATGGAAGTGTGGGACTTGGAAAGACGCATCTGATGCAAGCGATAGGAAATGAAATCATGGCAAAACATCCTGATAAGGTCGTTGTGTATCTGCCAGTGACAAAATTGATTGATGAAATCGTGACTGCGATCAAGAGCAATAAATTGACCAATGTCCTCAAAAAATTTGATGATGTGGATGTGTTATTGATCGATGATGTGCAGTTTCTCGCAGACAAAGATAAAAC
>JBAZRN010000047.1:0-3762 GCA_041663325.1 Candidatus Absconditabacterales bacterium
TAATTAAGGATTACTTATTAAGTTAAGTAATCCTACTATTGAAGCTTTTAATTCTGCGTCTGTAAAACAAAACGATTGCATCGTTTTGTTTTCTGGATGATGAACTTTATTTCTAATGAAAGTTGCTAGTGTCGCATCTTCCTCATTTTTTGCTACTCCACCAAATTCAGGTGTCCATTTTTTAGTACTAGTTAATTTGGGTTGTAAGTAATTCTTTTCAAAATAAGTTTGCTTTCCTCGATTATCAGCATCATTTTGGTCAGAACTGCTACTTATATATCGCTCATGCAAAAAACCATAAAGTTCATCATGAAATTCAATGGTTGGAAGATCATATACAAAATAATTTATTTCTCCCCATGTTGGAGAATAGCTAAACAACTTAAAATCAACGCTGGGCTTATAACTAATACCCTGTTCATCTTTTGCAAAGATAAACATATTATGGTCAGAAGCAGAAAATTCTCGTAAAATGTATGGAGAATGTGTAGTTAAAAAAATCTGTTGATTTTTAGAAATCTCTTTTAATGCTCCCATTAAAATTTTCTGTGCCTTTGGATGTAGTGATATTTCTGGTTCATCTATGAAGAAAAATAATGGTTTTTGCTTTGATTCATCTGTCTCATGTTTAGTTAAGAATTTTGCATATGTTTGAATTATTGCCAACGCAAAAGCTCTCTGCATACCACTTCCTTTATCTTTTAAATCAGTTTCTACTCCGTCATCAACTTTTATTGATGTAGAAGTGAAAAAAGCTTTTGCTTCAGGTAGGTTAAAGTCAAATTTTACTTTCGCATCTCCATATTGTTCGGCTAATACTTTTTGTATTTCTTGCTCAAGAGCTTCCGATTTTTTACTTAAAGAATCATCACCTTCATGGAATGTAGCTTTGTGAGATTTTACAAATGATTTCCATTTTTCTGTTTGATAAAAATCTCCAACAACATTGTTGAGTAATTTCCCACATATCTTAGTTGAACCAAAATCTGTAACATCGTCAGGATTAGTATCAGACCAAACGAATTGAGACTCAAATAATGTTCCAATAACTGTATCTAGCCCTGATGCATTTTCAAAGTTGTTTGTTTCGCTATTCCAAAGTGTGATTTTCTTTTCATTTAATTCAATATCTTTTGTACCTTGTTTTACCGTTCTTTGTTCTGATGACCTGCAAATAAGCACTGTCTCAACCTCATTTTCTTTGTAAACATACTTTTTGTATTTTTCTTCAGAAAAGTCGTCAATAACGCTTGTGATATTTCCTTGAATTTTAATTTGAACAGAAACAAAATCAGTTTCACTGGCTTGTTTATTTTTAAAGTCTTCAATTTTTCTTTTTTCTGGTAAACCAGATTTTAGAAAACTTACAGCTTCAAGTAGAGTAGTTTTTCCTGTGTTATTTTCTCCAACCAAAAATACTAAATCGCTACTTAAATCAAAAGTATTTTCTCCTTTAAGTGCTTTATAATTTCTAATCTTAATTTGAGTAATTTTCATATACTATTTTGAAAGGTCATCAAATATCTTTTTCGCTAAATGATAGCCAAAATTAACTGGAACTGCATTTCCAATCATTTTATATCCGTCAGCAATATCCCGATATTTAAAAATAAAGTTATCGGGAAATGTTTGGATTCTCGCACATTCTCTTACAGACAAACGGCGATATAAGTTTTCTTTCCCGGGAACAAAAATTCTTTCGTTTTGAGATATAAACTTCATTTTGGGAGCTTGTGGATGTAATGGTGCATGACGACCACCAGCTTGAATTGTGAAAGACGGTTCGTCCCAAGAACGCACTCTATTTCTTGACATATAGATTGAAGAAAAACCGCCGTTCATATACTCATGGTTTGGAATTTTTAACTCATCGCCGTTTGTCTTATTTTTATCTAAAGCTGGTTTTGCTAAGCGTAAATCATAAATAGCATCTTTTAATACAGGTTTATATTTTTGTGGTTCTGGAAATTCAAATTTTTTCTTCAAATCTTTTCTATATCCAACAATTATTACACGCAAACGATCTTCGGGGACATCATAATCATTTGCATTTAATAATTTGTGAGAAACTTCATATCCTGCATTTTCAAATTCTTTTAGAATAGCGTTAAAAGCTTCGGCGTGTTTCGGGTGTAAAATACCGGACACATTTTCTGCAAGAAAAAATTTAGGTTGTTTATCCTTCAAAATTCTTATGTAATCATAAAATAATTGCCCTCGTTTATCATTTATTCCTCTACCAGCACCTGCTTCGCTCCAACTTTGACATGGAGGTCCACCAACCATTCCGTCAACAGTAGGAACATCTTTACTCTCAACATCAGTGATACTTCTTGTATCTAATTTTGTATCAGGAAAATTTAACTTAAAAGTGTCCCAAATAGTCGAATCATATTCATTCGCCCAAACAACATGAAAACCAGCTTTTTCAAAGCCTTTGTCCAATCCTCCTGCACCTGAAAAAAATGAAGCAACTTTCATAATTAGTCGTGGCTAATGTTAAGTGTGTTTTTAAATAGTTTCTTTGGCGATTTCAAAAGGTTAATATCAAATTTTAGTGAAGATTCTACTCTTGAACTAGCGTTATGAATTCGGAAGGAAAGAATCCAGTCGTTATTCATAGTTACGATAGCGGTTGTTTCACTGTCCGTCTTAAAATCAATATCCATAATCTCTGTCGGCAGTGGAACTTTTGGGGTTTTATATTTTGGCAGGATTTCTTTGAATGGTAAATTTAGTGTGCCATTTATGTTATATGCGTGTATCTCTACACAATTTTTACCTTTTATTACTTTATAGAAATCCTTATTTCCAACAAGATAAGCAACAAGGTTAGAAGCTACTTTCTTTGAATTACTTTTGTAGAGTTTTTTCAATTCCTTTATGAAAGCTTTCAAAATTGGCACATAGATTGTTGAGTGATAATCACCAAGTTCGCTCCATTTTTTCTTTGCACCACTTTCTTTCCTGATTTTTTCTAAATTATTAAAAATAGGCGTTACTGTATCAAAGTATTCTTTAGATGTTTTTACTCCGAGCCATTTTTCACCAAAATCAATACTCGCGGAGAGGCGAGAATGTTTTACAGCATGATGATTATTTTTAGCCGATACACCAATTTCCCATTTTTGTAACAAGCGTATTGCTAAAACATCTCTTACATCACCAGATTTTCCGAAGTTATCAGATAAGATTTCAAGCTGTAAAATATCTGTCTTGCCAATATCATTTGAAAGTCGTGGTTCTATATCCATTAAGAAATTAACGGCAAAACTTGCAGAGAGTGAATATTCACTTTGTTCGGTTGAATTCACATTTTCAAAACACCCTTTTGCAATTCCAAATGCAGAGTTCTTTATAACTTGAACATTGGTTTTATCCCTCAATTTTTCCTCAAACTGAACGAGGAGGGCGTATTCAAAGGATTTACCAGTCGTCATTTGTTTTGATTCTGTCGTAGTCATAATTTATTTGATCAAGTTATCAATACTTATTCCCAACCCTTCCGCAATTTTAATAACCGTTTGGATTGAAGGTTTTGTTATAACATTTGATTCAATCTTGGTCAGAGTTGTATAGGGAATATCGCACTTTCTCGCAAGAGCGTCCTGTGTCAGTCCTTGCTTTGCTCGAAAAACTTTTATTTTATCCCCAATTTCTTTATTTTGTTTGCTTTCCATAGTATGATAGTATAAGTATGAGCGTTGAAACTAACCCTCACAACTATACTAACATGAAAAACACTTTTTCTCAATTTTTTAT
>JBAZRN010000048.1:0-3756 GCA_041663325.1 Candidatus Absconditabacterales bacterium
TTTTTCATTACAATGGAAACGAAGCAATTCATTTTAGACCTCTCGAAAGACAAGGTCGAAGTTTTAGATCTCTATTGTTCAAAAAACAATATATCTAGGACTGATTTATTCAGAAGATTTGTTGATGACCGGATTAAAGGGAACAAACAGGAGGTCATTAAGAATGCTAAGAGTATTACTTCATATGTAAAAAAATATGAAAATACTCCAATGTTCAAAGAAACAAATTATTCATTTTTTGAAAATGAAAACAAAATTAAAAAGCCATTAGAGGTAAAAGAAAGAGAAGTATTAAAGGAAATTGCCAATTCATTGGCTCGTTGAGGTTTGTCAGATGAAGCAGTATTGTTGTTGGACATCTCTCATTGGCAAAGATTTTTGGAGAAAAACCCAGAAGATCAGAAAAATTTTGAAGAATATGTCGATTGGAAATATACAAATCCAGATTTGGCAACTTATTAGACAAATAATTCACTACCTTTTAATTTAAAAAGTTATTAGGTAGTGATTATCTTTTATCTTTTTATCAATATCAAAATGATAGATAGTAATAATTTTCCTGATACCCAAAAAACATACTTTGAATCAAGAAAAATCTCTATAGGAAGTGTCGCATGTCTTATAGACTCATGATCCCTCAAACTAAAAGAGGAATCTTTTCATCTTGCCATGAAAGACCATAGTGGCAATATTGTTGGTTGGCAAGAAAGAGTTTTTACTCCCTTGGAATATACAGGGAAAGAGTTGTTGTCCAAGTCAATCGCAGGTTCGAAGTCAGGATTGTTTTTTCAAGATATAGATTGTATTAAGCCTGTCCTTATCGTTGAATGAGAGTTAAATTATCTTGCAGTAATGCATATCGGAAACGTTGTTTGAATTTCAAATCTTGACCAATTAAGAGGGCTTGTCGAAGGGCTTAAAAGAAAAAGAGTCACTGAAATTATGTTTTTGCTTGATAATGATTGTCAGTCAGAAGTAGCACTTAATAAACTTCTGAATATGGACGATTGCTTCGATATTATGTATGATTGTAAAGAATTGATATGACCTCATAAAGATATTGTTTCTTATCTAGTTGCAGGTAATGAAATCACAATAGATAGTCTTAGGGAAAACAGGAATTCTTTTGAGGATATACAACAGTTTTCAAAGATGTTCACTTTGGATAAGGGGAAGATAAACCACAATGAATTTGCCAAACATATTGCTAGAAAATTTAATATCGTGAGTACTCAAGAAAATCTGTTTATATATGACCATGGAGACAAAAAGGGGATATGGCAAACCTTAGACAGGCAGTATGTCGAAAAACTTATATTGAAGCAGTTAGAAGTTTTTTTGTCCTATGCGGTAACTCATTTTAGGACACACGATTTGAGCGATACTATGAAATTTTTGGTAGCAAATGCCAATACTGAAGAGATAAAATATTGATTGCTTACGCAGAATGAAAGAGAGATTAATTTATCAGATGGAATATTGGAAATCAAAACAATGGCAATTAGACCGTATACAAAAGAAGATTATAAGTTTCAGAAATTGCCATATTCAAAAGATGTGTTTCCCGCTTATTCAGAACCCAAAAAGTTTTTGCATTTTTTGGATGAGATTTTGGAATGAGCAAAACAAAAGGAAGAAGTTAAGGCTTTTTTGCAGGAATTTATTGGCTGGTTGTTTGTGTCTAGTACTAGGTTGGAGAAAGCTTTGCTCCTGTGGTGAGGTTGAAGTAATGGGAAAGGTGTACTTTTGTCGGTAATAAAAAATGTTCTATGAACTGAGAATTGTTCTAGTATTGGGCTTCACGAAATTAATGAAGATCAGTATCTCTATAATCTTATTGGGAAGCTTGCAAATATAGATTCTGATATGCAACAAAATGTTCAATTAGACTCTTGAATCATAAAGAAATTGGTTAGTGGCGAGGCGGTATCGGCTAAGAAAATGTATAGAAACCCTATAGAATTTGTCCCATATTGTAGAATTTTAATTGCGACGAATGAATTGCCATATCTGAAAACTATTGATAATTCCATAAGGAGGAGATTCGTTTTCTTGAATTTAAAACAAAGCTTTTATGGTAAAGAAGACCCTGATTTGATTAATAAAATATTGTCTGAAAAAGATAATATTTTCGTGTGGGCTATCGAATGACTTAAAAGACTTTTGGAAAGAGGTAATTTTATTGTTCCGAAAGAATTGGATGAGGAGTTGGAAAATTTTATCAAAGAGAATGATACGATTGAGCTGTTCTTTGATGATGGATCTGTTGTAAAAGATAAGAAAGGGAAAATTTACAATAAGGAATTATATCTTTGATATAAGATGTTTTGTAATGAGTGTTGATATAAAACTTTGAGTCAAAGAAATTTTAATAAGAGGTTGAGAGACAAGGGATTTGAAGATTTTAAAGATGGACTGGGTAGAGGATTCCTTGGATTGAGTTAACTTTGATTGATGACAAAAGGACAGACTGACAAATGTAGACAGACTTTTATTTTTTATTTATTCATGGTATCGGTAGAGGAAGCTAGAGATATTTTATGATTATCATGACAAGATTTATCTGATGAAGAGATTCAGAGAATTATTAAGCTTTTTCAGTTGTTCGCTAATGTGTCTATTTCACAACACATTGCGGAGAAAAGAAGGACAAGAAAAGATAGTTCTCAATTAATTAAATCATCATAAAATCATGTATTTTTCTTGTTATTTTCTCTTGCTTCTACCGAACTTTTCATTATATAAATATATACATAAATTCCTGCTTCATAACTTGCTTTGTACTTATTTAATATCTTAAATATCAAAAATGGCACGCTATAGAAAAGACAACCCCTTGATGAAGTTCGATCTTTCTACTGAAAAGGTCGTTACTATGTCTGTAGAATCTGAGAAAAAGCAAATACCATTAGCTATTGCTTATGCGAGGATTAGTTCTGATAAACAAAAAAATGAATGATCTGGTATCCAAGGGCAGGTCCAATCTTGTAAAGATCGATGTAAAAACAATTGAGATATCAAGATTGTAAAATTCTTCGAGGATGAGGCAGTGAGTTGAACGGTGCTTGATCGTGAAGGATTGATGAATGCGATTAAATTTTTGGAGAAAGAAAATAAACAATATACCAAGATAACTCATTTTCTTTGCTCAGAAGTCAGTCGTATAGCTCGCCCTGAGGAAGTATCTGAAGGAGCCGCTTTGTTATCTAGGATAGAATCAACAGGTGTAAAGATAATAACAACCCTTGAGCATAGAGACACAAGTACAGATGAAGGAAAGCTCATGGATGATATCAAGCTTTCTATTGCTAGATATGAAAGAAAAAAGATTATGAAAAGGGCAAAAAATGGCATGGTTTCTATTGCTTTGCAATGAGGCTGGCCGTTTGGTTTCGTTCCTCCAGGATATAAAAAGATAGGAACTTGAAAAAATTCGGTCATTGAAGTAGACGATTTCAAGGCCAATATTCTTTCTAGATGATTGGAAATGTATGCTAATAATATTCTTATTTCCAAGATTGATTTGTTAAACTTTTTTAAGTGAGAGGGATTGACCACAAATAACCAATCGTTTAAAGGGAAATTATGGATTTCGTTTATTGAAAAGACTTTTGCTCTGCATAGGTTGTTTTTCTACGCTGGATATGTGATGTATCCTGATCGATGAATTAATGAGCCTATTCAAGGTAAATGGAAGGGTATTATTTCTTTGGATGTAGTGTATAAAATCATCGGTAAACTTCAAAAGGATTGAAT
>JBAZRN010000049.1:0-3385 GCA_041663325.1 Candidatus Absconditabacterales bacterium
AAGCACCATTAGGGTAATATCATATTTATTCTACTGAACATATATGGTTAGTGATCCGCTTACGCGTCTCTCATGCTTGGACTACATTTCACACTGATTTAATAATGGTGCGTTTTTTTGTTATTTAGTTTATTAGAGAAATATATTGTGAATTTTTAGATAGTGAACACTTCAAAAAAAACTCCCCCGGGAAACCGAGAGAGCAATATATATAAGTGAAACTTTTATAAGTGCAAGAATAAATATCCGTTCACTGTATTTGTTTCGTGATTATATCCTAATCCATATAATCCATTAATGTATTCAGATTTGAAAGTTTTTAACAATCCCCATTCACCTCTCACAATATCTTTCTTACCCAGATCATATCCTGTATCTGCATAGAGAGAGATGGACTTGTCTTTGTTGAGGTGAATTACCAAAATTTCTGACACTATCTGATCCTGCTTCCATACCAAGGTAGAATACACTCTAGTGAAGTGTAACGTCAAAGCAGTTCCGACTTTCTGGTTATATTCTGCATACCATGCCGATAACGTCACCTTTTTGTAATTCACCATCCCGGAGTATTCAGGTTTGTCCTTACGAACTGCGATGCCTGCTCCTGCTTGGATATCAGAGGTGAAAGTGTACTTGATCTTGGCATTTAACGCCATGCCAACAATCTGCGCTTCCGAGAAGGTTTCAAATTGACCGTCCCCAGAGACAGGATGCGGACGCTGTTCGGTAGGCAATGTTGCCATGTTCCCTGCTTCTATGCTCAGCTTTTTATTTGGTGTCAATTTCAACCAAAACTGCTGCATCTGCCAAGGAGCTTTCTGTGTCTCTCCCTGATACATCGCCCAGGCTTTAACTGCGATCCACTTAGCAGGCTGATAGGTTCCCATAACCCCGAATCTGATATTCGCGAATGTAGAAGCATATAAACTATCAGTACTGAATTCTGAACCTGACAGCATACCAACGTACAGCTTGTCCATCATAATGGTGCTATCTTTGGTTACCGGAATTTTTGTTAACTGAGCAAAGCTCATCATGCTGATTGCTGCGAAAGCAATCGTAATAATTAATTTTTTCATGTTGTTTTTGGTTTTTGTAATGTTAATAATAATTGTTGTTTTTTTGTTTGTATATATTGACATATATAATTATTCTCCCTATAAGATCAAGAGACAATTGATAATAATTGTTGTTGAAAAATTGCCATAATGTCCTGAGGGAGTTTTATACGCGTCTATAATGCTTCATTATATATCAATAGCTCTTTTGTTATCTGTTTAGAAATTTTTGATCTAAACGTACAATTACTCATAAACTTTATTTTTTATTCAAAAATTTTATTCTGATATTTTTTTCAATGCTTCTTCTTGGTTATTAGGCTTTTTTATACTCTTTTGAAGATGTTGTACTATAATATTCGCTCCATCAGATTGATTCATAGCTTGGCTTATCTGATAAAAATAATCACAATCTAAACGTTGGGAAGGTGGAACGCTGATAGAGGTGATAAGTGCCACTTGGCTATCTAATCATTTTTCTTTCACTGCACTAGCAACTTGTGTTCCTGTCATATTATGATCGAAATATTGTCCTACAAATATGATGTTTTTTCTATCAGACTTGAGATGTTTCGTAACTTCTCATGGATTACTAAGATATGTAACATTTTCTAAAATCTCTGGGAATTGAGACTGTAGCGCCTGCATATCGTTTTGTTTATCTTCAGCATATTTACGACAGATAATAATATTAGGTAATGTTTGTGTTTCCTCTGATTCTAATGATTTTACTAAATCAGATTTTGTTTCTTTTGTTTTTTTATTTTCCTCTGTTGTATTTATTGGTATAGACTTGGCTATTTTTCAAGGTAAATTTGATGTCCCACATACAATACTATCCAGCTCATCGTATATCTTACGAAAATTATCCTCATCCATTTCTTGAGGATTTTTTGCTAAAGTGTTCATTTCCTCAGCTAGTTCATTAATTCTTTTGATCTTCATTATGCTCTGAGAAGATAAACGAGATATATCATATCCATATATTTTTGCTACCTCTTCATACGTTTGCATATGAAATTCTGGTTGGCTTTTATAGTCACCTGACTTTTTCAAAATTAAAAGATTTTTCACTGCATCGAAGCCTCCAAATCTAAACGCCATCCCAAGAAACCGATATTGATTTCCGTAATTGCTATTGATGAAATCTGCATTTTCTTCACTCTCTGGAGTAGTAGTTGTTGTGTTGAGTTTTTTAGCCATGGTAATTTTTTTGAAAAAAGATAAAACATTATTCAGCTATAATTTCTACGAATCCGATACCAGTCTTTTCATCGTAGCCAATCTTGATTTCCGTTCAGTCAGTATCAAAATATATTTTTTTGTTTTTGAGATTCTGTAAGGTTATTTTTTCTTCTTTTATTTCTTTTTGCATAGACACACTATCTTTCATTATTGCACATGTAGAATATAAAACAGATACGATAGATGTTGTGCTTTATGCGATTCATTTAGCGGCTTGTCTATTGATAGGAATGGGTATTAGATTTCAGGTGAATACTTTAGAACTATTTGCGAACGGCACGGCTTCATTCTCTTGCATTTCATTTTCCGACATTATTTTTTCTAATTTTTCTGTTATGTATGTTTTTAATTTGTTGATATTCTGTATGATCTGATTTGCTTGATCTAGCGCTTCTTTTACATTACCCTTTCAATATTTTTGGAAATACTCAACAAAAGTATGGGGAATCGAGTATGGCAAGCCATCTTTCATTGCCGGCAACATAAACAATCTAGCATAATGTTTCATAAATGATGGATCCCTGTAGCATCATCAAGATTCCTTTACTAATTCCCCATTGTGTGTAGATTCGCACATATTTTCTAACATCTTGTACAATGTTTTTTCTTGCTCTATGATGTCCTTACGAACATATTGTGTTTGGTGGATAATAATATCAATCTGATTGCTGCTACCTTCTACATTGAGTTTGATGGTATTTTCGTTGAGATATTTTTCATTGTTGTTTTTGGTAGATAGGTTTTCTTTCATCATCTCTGATATCGCTCTTTCTTGACGCTTTGTTATTTTCTCCATAAGAGAAGCATAACGGCTTACTTTATTTTCAACCTTTTTCAAATATTCTTCATCAAAATCTATTGGTCTTTGAGCAGAAGATAAGAAATCATCAATTTGCATAGTAATCATATCCGCTCTTTCTTCTCAATATTCTTTCTGTATATTTTCCATCAGACTGAGTATGGAGTTCACTGTATTTATCTTCTCCTGATGAATTTCTTCCATTGGGGGGTAATTAACGAGTTAAAAAATATCGTATATTGAGGCATAATAGAAGAAATTCATCAGGAGAAGATAAATACAG
>JBAZRN010000050.1:0-3230 GCA_041663325.1 Candidatus Absconditabacterales bacterium
AAAAAACAATCGAACAAGTGGCAGAAGAATTGAAGCATATCAAGCCAGGATTCCGCACTGACATGACCAAGAGAGAAAGAGATCTCTACTTCGCTCAATTCAAAAATCTCTCTGCATTAGATAAGGAGATCGATGAAATGATGAAATCATAATTGTACATTTTACTATTACGCATATATCATGGAAACGCTGTTGCTCGACATACAAGACATCAAAACAACACTCTCCTCGATAGAGGATAAAAATATAAAACTGGAAGACATCGAAGGAATAGCTTCCGACGAGATTTTTCTTGTGCTCAAAATGTACCGGAAAGACTTCGAATTACAGGTCCTCCTCAAAGATCCCAAATTCAAAACCTACCTAGAAGATCCTGAGTTTAAAACATTTCTCAAAGATCCTGATTTCACTATACCCAAAAATATCACCTGCCAGCAAGTACTCGATTTCATAGATATCATCGGTACAAAAAAGAAGGGATAACGTTTCTTGCTCTGCTGATGCGTTGCTGTTCCTTAAAATTTGATATGGCAGGCGATGATATCAACGTTTCGCACTAGTCCGATACTCCGACAAACCGTTGAAATCTATTAGGTCGGGGATATCGGATAGTGCGTGTTGTCGGATTGTCTATCTTTTTGCTTTCCTATTTTTGTGACTTTTTCTTTAAATCATATTCTGATTGCATTTTTAATTTTAGGACTTCAGCAATTTTTCCTGAAAGATTTTTCAATGTAGGACTGATTTTTTTCATATAATCATGTACTACTGTCGCTATGGAGTCTTTATTATTCATATCATTTTCAAAATTAATATCTTTTAATTCTTTTTCAAGAATTTCTTTCAGAGCTGAAGAAATTTCAGTCGGAATATTCTTACCATATTCATTAATAACTTCTGATAAATATTTAGTATTATCAATTACTTTGTTAGAAGAATCTTTCATGTTTTAAAAAGGTAAGAATATAAAGAAAAATCTTAATGATGTTTAGTTTATTATCACAAAAAGTCAATTGTATTTTATTGTTTTGTTAGGAAACAAAAAGTAGATGTCATTTAACGTTTCGCACTAGTCCGATGCTCCGACAGACCGTTGAAATCTATTAGGTCGGGGGTATCGGATAGTGCGTGTTGTCGGATTGTCTATCTTTTTGTTGTTTATGTCTTTTTGATTTTTTTTGTTTATTGAGTGGGAATGTTTACTAGAGGAAATATAGTTATTATGGAGGAAAATTAAAGTACAAAAAAACTCAGGAAATCCTGAGTTTCAATAAGAAAACATTTAATTACTTCAGTCCTTTCATCATACCGCACAAGGCAATCAGGTTTGCTTTCATTTCTATATACTCCTTGTAGGTTTGTATAAGATTTTCTTCCGTTATTTTTGAAGCTTTTAATGCTTCTTCTTCTGATGTAATTAATAAAATTTTCATCAGTGAATATGGTCCTTGGAATAAGATCATTGCTAAAACCCCAGGAATAAACAAACCTCCTAAATACCATGGAATCTTTGTTGCATAGTATATCGTGCAACTGGCAATGAGGAAAGCTAACTCAATTAATATTATGCCTACTAATATTAATCGGTTTCTGATAATTTCTGACTTTTTTAATTTTTTATTTTTCATGTTATTTCCTCCTATTATTTTGTTACTAATTTTGATTTCTAAAAACGATAATATATATTTCCTCTAAAAAATAAATATCAAGTTTTCCCGGTTTAAACCTCCACTTTGAAAAAATCAAAAAGGTTCCGATTTAAACAAAAAGTAGATGTCCGACAACGGCGGCTCTCATCTGACGTCGCGATTTGTAGCGATGTTAGCGCAAGCCTGCAAGGCGGAAGCCAGATAGAGGGATGTTAGGTGACCCGAACGAATGTGAGAGTGCAACGGGGCTTTGCGTTCCGATTTGTTTATCGGAATGTCATTTAACGTCTGCTTCTGCTTGTCCGCCCGACGTTCCGCTGAAGAAATTTATAGATTCAGCCGGGTGGTCAACAGAAGCTCGTATACCAATATTGAAACAAATAATGTTAATCAATATATATTTTCTAGTACTTTTATTTCCTAACCCAATTATCATGTAATAGATAACAATAATAGTCATAGAAATATGTATGGTAGCTTGAGTAAGTCCTGAGCCATGATGGGTAGCTTGATTAGCAGCTGAGCCATAGAGCTTGGATAACAGCGAGAGCACCTATCTTCATATTCTGAATAGGAAACATGAGCGCAAAGCTTGCATTCACGAGAGAGGAAAAGAGATAGGACACCCCCACTTTTACCCTTTAATGTTTCACTATGCCTGATACATCAACCATTGGGATCGATGTTAGCAAACTATCGTTGGATGTCTGCATCAAGGATAGCGATGGTTTGCATACTAGCAAGATAGCAAACACGTACAGAGAAATTATTGAATTCATGAAGAAATACAAGAAATATGTGGTGTTTTATGAAGCTACAGGAATATATTCAAATAAGCTTAGCAAGGCTTGTAATGATCTAGGGATTACTCATTATCAGTTGAATCCTTTTGTGATGTGTAGAATTTATGAATCACTATGAGATAGGAACAAAACAGATAAGATTGATGCTGGAAAAATAGCACAGGCAGGGAATATGCTTCTGGATATGTACAATAATCATGAAAGCACCATGAAGCTCATTTTTCCTTCAAATAATGAAATCAGCAAAAGTAATCATTATGTATCTGTAATTAATTCGGTTAGGAACCAAATTAGCAGATATAAACAAGTATTAGAGAAGTTGCATGAAGATATTTATACGGACAAGAAAGTCATTAAATTTTATGAAAAGCAACTTACAATTTTCCAAGATGAGCAGGATGCCATGTATGAAAAATTACAAAACTTGTTTGTAGAAAGATGATATGAGGAGAAGTTGAAAAACATAGGCACTATCCCTAGTATCAATATAAAATTTTGAGTTGAGTTGCTGGCGTTTTTTGTGAATTTGGTAAGTAAGTGAATTCAATCGTGAGATAGATCAAAGTTAAAAGCATTTGTCGGTATAGATCCCAATGAGAAAAGTTCATGAACTTCATTGCGCAAAGTACATATCTCAAGAAGAGGGAATAAGAACATGAGATGCATGTTTTTTATGGCAGGGATGAAGTGGTATCAATTGGTGAATTACGAGAAGTATAGAGATACAGATTTAGGGAAATTCTTTTTGAGGATGAAAGAAAAATTTACTGTGGAAGGC
>JBAZRN010000051.1:0-3187 GCA_041663325.1 Candidatus Absconditabacterales bacterium
ACACAAAAAGTTCTAATATCCCTAAAATTAGATAAAGTATGAACTTACTAACGATTATGATCGTGATCGTGGTAGAGTCATTCTTTGTCACTACAGACTACATTCAACCAGCTGTAGTTGGATATGCAAATATGAACATTGAAGCTATTCTTCAGGACAATACAGTAAAAATCCTTTCTCCTGAGGAAAAAACCACTCAAATGTTTGTTGAGCAGACTTCCAACATAGCTGAAGCTATGCCATATTTGTACACTGACAAAGAATTGCCTGCTACTTAGGTGTGGGGCTACCGATAGAGGTCCCAAAAGCAAAACTCACAACTTGCCCAAAATACAATCTGTAGAGTAAGCAAATTTATGAGTAGCAATCTATCACACCCGAAATCTATTTGGAAAAAAACCAGCCCGGCAAATTGTCGGGCTTAACCTTTAAAGAATTTCTGAAATATATAATTTTTCAAGGCTAAAACGATTCATTTTACGATTTTAACATAGTATAAGCCATTTCTTACTCCTTATAAAAAATCCATAAAATTTGACGGTATTTTGACAGTAAATATGTATATATAGATTGTTTTTTATCTTTTAAATGGTAATTTTTTGCACATATGAAAATTTTACTTGTAGAGGATGACAAATATATAGCAAACAATGTCAAAGAATATCTTGAACATAATTTTTTTACCGTTGATATTTGTGATAACGGAGAAGATTGATATCATCTAGCAAAAGTCAAAAAGTACGATTTGATAATATTGGATATCATGCTACCTAAAAAAGATTGATTACAGGTATGTACAGAACTGAGAAGTTCTGGTTTGGACACACCGATAATTATGCTCACGGCAAGAGATAGTATTGAAGATAAAGTAAAATGATTGGAAAGCTGAGCTGATGATTACGTAGTCAAACCATTTGCACTCAAAGAAATTCTTGCTAGGATAAACGCGCTCATCCGTAGGACACAATACAACAATACAGACATCCAGGAAATAGCAGTTGATGACCTAGTTATAAATTTACAAACTAAAAAAGTATCAAGAAAGGGCAAATCGATCAAGCTCACAAAAAAACAATTTCAGATACTGGAATATCTAGTCAGAAATGAAGATAAAGTCGTTTCCAAACAAGAAATGATAGAAAATATCCGATGAATCAACGAAGACCGTCGATCTGATGTTATCAGATCTCATATGCAGATGTTGCGTGAAAAAATAGATTATCCATTCAAAAAAAAACTAATAAAAACGGTCAGATGAATGTGATTTATACTCACTAAAAATAAAATAGATGATGAACAATAGCCGAAAAAACAGTATTATCTACAAAATAGCATTCTCATTTTCTCTAATGAGTCTGATAACATTACGATTACTGAGCGGTATATCATATTTTTTTCTTTCATCCCAATATACCAGAAACATCAAAATTTCGCTCATCAATCAAGTCCAAGCTCTACAAGATGAAATCGCGAGCGATGGATCACAAAATCCTATTGAAGAGCAAATACCTACGCTCACCAATGAATGATTTTTGGTTTTTATAAGCAATAGCGATCAAAGTTTTTCTTATCATGAAAAAGAAGTTCCATTTATGAAAAATGGATTTTATAATATATGATGAGAAAGTTGAAAAATATTATTTTATATGAATACCATAAAATGAAAGAATATATTCCTGGGCAAAAAAACAGATGATTTCGAGAAGACAAGGAACGATTTCATCGTTATCCTGCTCATCATAAACGTAGTATTTGTAATTATTCTTATAACACTTTCCCTTATTCTTTCTAAAAAAACATTGAAGCCGATAACTAAGTTATCGCGCTATCTTTCGTGATATAGGTTTAATAGTAGCAAACCCCAGAAACTTTATCAAGACGGACAACTTTTTGAAATAGGTATACTTACCAAAGCATTTGACACCGCGATTCATTACACCCAACAATCGCTGCAAAAAGAAAAAGAATTTTTACAAGATGCAAGCCATGAGTTAAGAACTCCTCTAATGTGAATCAGTTCTTCAATAGAATTATTACAAACGGAAAATCTCACATCACAACAACAGCAAAAGATCAAAGTCATTCAGCTCCTAAGCAATAAATTGCAAAGGATAACAGATGAATTACTATTTCTGACAAGATGAGAAAGTCAGGAATGCACAAACAAAAAAATAAAGCTATGAGCAGAAATCAAAACAATCGTGGATTGATACGAAGAAAAAATCAAACAAAAAAACATTCAGATTATCGTCCAGTTGGATACTAATTATTCAATTTCAGCATCAGAGATACACATACAAAAACTTTTCTCTAATCTGATTGATAATGCTATCAAATATACTCCTGAATGATGAATCATCACTCTTTCACTTCACGATAACATTTTTTCAATACAAGATACAGGCATAGGCATGAGTGAAACATTCATTTCAAGACTAGGAGAAAGATTTATAAGAGAAGAACAAGCAACAAAAGTCAATTATGAATGAGTGGGATTGGGACTATCTATTGTTCATAAAATATGTGAGATATATGGATGGAAAATTAACATTCAATCTAAACAATGAAAATGAACGACAATAAGCATAGCTTTTGTAAACACAAATTTTGACACAAAGCAATCATAAAATCTGACGATATTTTGACAATCAATGTATATATTGCTTGCGTTCTCTAAGAGGAACATTTTATATTGATAATAAATGACCATGAAAACAAAAAAATCTAAAGCGCTAATTTTATGATTGGTCGCATTGTGATCAGTGGGTACTATGGCTTTATTCGGAATTAGTACTGCATCTAACACAAATGCCAATGACATTACTACAAACGTAGCAATACAATCATGAGATACTTTGATAGAAACAGCTACAGAGTTATCTGCTACAGGTACTGAAGTAAATGATGGGCAAGAGATTAATTCAAATGATGAACAAGATGGAGAAACAAAAGATGACAAAGTTACGTTACCTACAAATGCTATTAATGAAGCGCAAGCTTCTCAAACAGCATTACAAGCAAATCCAGGGACAAAGGTAACATGAATATCTACAGAAGATGAAGATGGGATGTCACAGCAAGGTTAAATTGTCAGTAGTACCCAAAAATAGAAATGTCAGTAAAATTGGTAGGGATTTATTCCTAACCAATTTGAAATGACATTTATCTATACTGACAAAGACATGAA
>JBAZRN010000052.1:0-3177 GCA_041663325.1 Candidatus Absconditabacterales bacterium
TTTGTTCCTCCTTTGTTGTAAAGGAGGGGGACCGAACCCCGCAATACTGCGGGGCAAGCGGTGGAGGATTTTGACAAAAATATGGTCGTGGGGTTTGGGGCGCGAAAAGCCCCAAGAGAATAATGGGAAGGATTATATAGTGAACATTTACTAATGCTTTAATGATAACATAAACACATGAACATACATATTGTCTTTGATCTAGACTGAACGCTTACAGATACACAAAAGATTCATCAAAAGATTGAATCTGATTTTTTAAAAACAAAAGGAATCAATATCAACCCAGAGACAATTTGAATCATGTATATCTGAAGGACACCCAAAGAGCGGATTCCAGAGCTATTGTCTGCTGAAAAGATTGATTATACACAAGAAGAAGTAGAAATATTTGTGGATGGAAAAGATAATATAATCCTTTCATTGCTTCATGCATGAAAAATAGATCTTATGCCGCACGCATTTGAAACATTGATATATCTGCATAATCAAGGATACAAACTTTGACTTTCTTCCTGATCTTCCAGAGAGCTTATAGATGAGATCATACAATATTTCGGTTTAGAAAAAATAGTCATTGCGAGTACAAGCGCGAATGAGGTTGAACGCAAAAAACCATATCCAGATGTATTTTTATCGTCTTTTAGTAAAATAGAAAAACAATATTGAGCTCCAGACGACAAATATGTAATTTGAGATTGATGGTCTGATATGGAGTGATGACATAAAGCGTGAGCAAAAACAATATGGCTAAATTACTTAAAAAAAGAAAAGCTAAATGATATTTATTGTGATATAGAAATAGAGTCGTTGAAAGACTTGCAAACGATTCTATAATATGTTGTTATGTTTTTATATGTTTCAACTGTGTACCCAAAAATGCAAAAATTTCTTTTTTCGTATTTCTCTTTTTGATGTCATTGATAAGTCGTACCATTGTTTTTTGATTGATGAATATGCTTGAAAAAATAAAGGAAATAAGTATAAGATAACTGTTATTTATTTAATAACACAAATATATGACCACAATAACTGCACAAGAAGTTATTACCTTGCCAAAAGCGTTGTTACATCAATTTGTGACAGAGTTTGATAAGATGAAAAAAATATACGAAGTGATAGATCATACTTTAGCAAAAAAAGATGCGGACGATAAAAATATAAAAACATTTACTGATGTTAACGCCCTTTTTGATGACTTGGATAATACGCAGAACTAACCAATTCAAAAAAAATTATCAAAAATTGCCTGAATATTTGAAAGAAAAATTCAAAGTGAACTTTCAAAAGTTTTTGGAAAATCAATATGACATATCATTAAAAACTCATAAATTACAATGAGGATTGGAAGGGTATCTTTCTAGTGGTATTAATGATGATTATAGATTTATTACCCAAATAGAGCAGACAAATAAGATAATCTTATTGATAAATATAGGTAACCATAGCATTTATAAATAACCTCATTTTTTATACTAAAATAAAAATATTTCTTGGTTATGTAGCTGATACTGTTTTTGAAAAAAATTTATTTTAGCTGTTTCAACTGTGTACCCAAAAATGCAAAAATATCTTTTTTCGTATTTCTCTTTTTGATGTCATCAATGACTCGTGCCAAAGTTTTTTTCAATAACTCGCCGATTTTTGGTCATGCGTTGAGTTTACATTGTTTCATGATATCCTCGCCACTGACAGCGAGTTGCTTCATGGTAAACTGTCCTTCTTGCTTATGTAAACGTTCCATAATTTTTCTGATTTTATCTATATCGGTAATATCGCTACTGTTTTGCAAAGGATTGAATTGCCCCATCCTATCTGCGATCGTAATATCGAGAATATTTCTAAATTTTTCCACGCCAGCTTCACTGAGAAACTGTCTGATTTTTTTTTCTCGTTTTTCGGGAAGCGCATAAAGAATTTCTTCCAGTTTGTGATGATGCGCGATATATCGTGCAATGGAGGTAATTTCCTTGCTAGAAAATCCGAGCGCATGAAAATCTTCTTTCGCGTATTCAGGCGAACTTCTCCTATGATTCAATGGCCCAGCGATGATAGCTCTAATCTCTTCTTTACTTAGATTTTCTCCATACGCGCTGAATTGATCTACTTTGCCGACATCATGATACAGCATAGCTAATCTTACGAGTGGATCGATGCTGATTTTTTGTAATTCAAACAATGTCAGAAGCGTATGAACATAGACATCAAAAGGATGATATCTGATCGGTTGTTCTACGTTTTTCGTCTCCGCAAGCGCAGGGAAGAGGATCGGCAATATTTTCGCTTCATCAAGCAATGCTACGAAACCAAAGGGATTGCCTACGGTAAACGCTTTCATGATTTCTTCTTTGATCCTTTCTTTAGCAACATTTTTTACAAGCTCGTGATTTTTTTTGATACTTTTTCGTGTCTCTTTATCAAAATCAAATAAGACAACAGGACTTGCAGACGGCTTTAAACTTTCAGTCCCGCTCTGCGGGATTCCGTTTCACTTCACTTTAGGCTTTATGCTTATTTTTAATTTTTCATTAATTACATTTACAAACCTAATCGCTCTGATAATTCTCAACGCATCTTCGGTAAATCTTATATCCGATTCCCCGACTGCTTTGAGCTTTCTGTGGATACTATCGTGGATACCTTTATGTGGATCGACTAAAATGCGTAGGGCTTTAAGCTTTAGGCTTTTATCTTTAGGCTTTTTTCCCAAAGTAAAAACCGTCGCTGATTTTAACATCGTCATAAGATGTTCAGCTTGAAATTTTCCTTCAGTGAAAAGTTGCACAATATGTTTGTGGTCTTGAACAATGAGCAAATTAGTGTCCTTGATATAGAGGTATCCATGATCATCGAGTCTTTTGAGAAAAGTTTCGTCGTCAGCATAATTATGAATGTTTTTCTTGTCAATCAGTGAAGTATATTCAGTTGTATATGCCACGTTCGTATAATACATACAGTTGATGGTAAAGTCTCTTCTATTGGAATCTAAGAGTACATCATTGCTTCGCGTAATTTCACCCGGGTGGCGAAAATCTTCATAATCATTTTCTGTCCTTAGCGGTGTTAGTTCATATTTAATTTCTTGTTTGTCTTTTGTTTCTCATTTTCATTTTTTTTTGATTAAAGTGATAGTCCCAAATTTCTCCGTCATAAAATGAGAAAATCCTACTTTATTTA
>JBAZRN010000053.1:0-2898 GCA_041663325.1 Candidatus Absconditabacterales bacterium
AAGATCTACCGCTTATGGTCGATATTGGCCTTGGCTACTTGACAATGGGGCAGCCAGCGCATATGCTTTCATGAGGAGAAAGTCAAAGATTGAAGTTGGTGAAACATTTATTAAAATCATATAAAGGGCACACTATGTACTTTTTGGATGAGCCGACGGTCGGGTTACATTCTGAGGACATAGTTAAATTATTGAAAGTAATCAAGGAATTTTTGAATAAAGGTGATACGATTTTGATGATTGAACATGACAAGAATATTTTGAAATTCGCAGATGAAATTATCAGATTGGAAGAGGGAAAGGTAGTGAAGTAATTTTTAAAATTTATACCTATGATGACCCAAGAAGAAAAATGTTATGGCACAATTCCGTTTATTATCATTGATGGGAAGATTAATTTTTTAATTGTTAAACATAACCGATGACATTGGTGATTCCCCAAATGACATCTGGAAATATGAGAAAGTGAAGAACAGACAGCAAAAAGAGAAACAAAGGAAGAAATTTGAATTGAAAATATTAAGATTTTAAAAGATCATAAATTTACTGATATTTACAATGTTTTCGTTGATGGAAAGAAAAAAGAAAAAACCGTAACTTTATTTCTTTGAGAAATTAGTGTTGAAAGTTTATCAAAAATTGATTTATCAATCTCTGGTGGTGAAACAGTTGATTTCTCTGTAGGTGATTATAAAAGGATATCTAATCTTCTAACTTTTGATTCTTCAAAAGAAATTTTAAAAAAGGCATGGAAGATATTATCTTATAGAGTATGATAAGAATATTTTGAAATTCGCAGATGAGATTATCAGATTGGAAGAGGGAAAAATAATTAATAATGAATAATTCATAATTGATAATGCAGGAGTTTTTTTGGATGAATAATTTACCTCGCAAGGCGGAGAAGGAGAGGGTTGGGGTGAGGGAGACTTACTATAAGTGGGGGGTGAGGAAAAATCAACCACTAAAAAAAATCTCACCCAGATATGAGCAAGATTTGTTCAATCCCGCTTTATTTTTAATTGTGGCAAATTCGCCATAATTAAAATTTAGAGTGTTGCATATTCTGCTTGAGAATTACTTTCTTTAAAGTCCTTGATGGCAGCGGATATATCTTTCTCACTAGCTTTTGCGACAGCTTCCATCTGCGACAACGTTTTTTCCGGTCAACATGTTTTTAAACTCAGAAGTATTTCTTCAGTTCTTGCGCCTAATTTCTCTTGCATCGCTTTTGCAAATTCTAGATCTGATGTGGATATTTCTTTGCTGTGTACCATATGAGTATGAAGTGATAAGATAAAATCGATATTCTAATATAGAGCTTTTTATGTAAAATTTTTCTACGCTACTATTGGTTCTTTGCTAAGAGCATCTTGAAGTTTTTGTAAAAAGTATTTTGTTGTCAATCCTAATGGCTCACACGCTTTTTCTAACTTATCTAACATCTCTAACAACTTATTATGGTAGTCAATCGGATATAGACCCAAAATCCACTCTCGTTTTCTTTCTTTAATCTCTAACCTTCGTTGCAACCTATGCAACATTTCTTCTGGAGAAATATAATATATATTCGCCATTTTTTTCATATCTTCTAACATAGCAGGAATATGTTTTTGCAGTTTTTCTTCCACTAATTTGTCAACGTCATAAAATGCAGCAGTTTGTTTCTGTATCTCTTCAAGAGTGATTTTTGGAGGCAATTCATATCTTGGATCGTATCCATTTTTTAGTTTTTCCTGTTCATCCTTAATTTCACCTTCAAGCGCATTTTTCTTTACTATATTTCGCATGATTTTATTAGTAAGCTCTTTATTTTGGAACATTGCCAAAAGATTGACTAGTTCAGCTCTTACTTTTTCTACTGGCTTACCAAAATATTTGCTGAGATCCTGAGTTAATTCTTCATTAACATTTTGCAATCTTTGCTCGTATTCTGATTTTTCTTCTTCCATGGGAATATGAGAATAGGATAAAAGTTTTTTTCTAATGTACTAGCAGTCTTTGGCGGCATATATAACTGCTTCCATATTTGAGTTTTTATATTTTTTAAACTCTCATTGCCTTCAGAAACCTACAAAGGAGAATCTATGATCTTCATCTTCTTCCATAGATGCTACTGCTCGATCGGAATACTCGGTAAAATATGCAATAGTCAATAGTTTCCTTTCATCAGATCATTCTAGAGTATCCATGATTGCATCGAACGCACTTTTTTTAGTGGCGATATATTTTCATTCCTGATTCAAGTGTTCGATCAACTCCTGTAAATAAACATAACGTGGATTGTTTTTTTTGAATACAAGTGGAGTTACTGCCTGCTTATCAAATTTAAATCAATGTTTAATGCGTATATTTTCAGGCAGTTCTAATTCTTTTTTATACAGCTCCTTTCATGCCTTGATGAATTGCACAGAATGTGGCATTTCAATGATCTCTTTATTTTTTGTTTTGATTATAAATTGCTTGTAAGCAAATTCAAAATGATCGAATCATTTTGTCCATTGGCGTTTTTTGCTGATTCGTTCTCTTTTTTCAGGAGACAAAGAATCCAAAACTTCTTTTTCTATTTCAGAGAATTTCTGCTCTTCTTTCTGAATTGTTTGATCTTTTCCAAGTTGTTCCTTCTGTTTGAAAAGTCCAATGATCTCTGAGGAAATTTCGTTAACTAGCAAAGCTCTGCTTTCGGAGATTTGGGGAATCATATCTCAAACCTGATCCATTTCATGTATCAAAATTTTGGTTTTTTCTTGTATCTTAAAATCGATTTCTTGCGAGGTAAGTTTTTCTTCTTCCATGAGGATATGAGAATAAGATAAAAGTTTTTTGCTCATGCACTAGCAGTCTTTGGAGAGCAACAAATAGAAATTTTCATCGAAAATTCGTTTCATCCCTATTTAT
>JBAZRN010000054.1:0-2727 GCA_041663325.1 Candidatus Absconditabacterales bacterium
AAGTTACTTTATTAGCAATTCTTGACGCCGATAAAGAGTGATTTCTTCGTTCAACCACTTCATTAATTCAAATCATCTGACGCGCATCGAGAAATCCAAACAGCGAAGTGATTCTGTATTCAGATAATTTTACGGAATCAATGATTAAGGCATTGCGAGAGACGTATCGTCGTCGTGGTATCCAAGATACATATAATAAAAAACATCATATCACTCCAGAAAAAGCTGAATCTAACATCAAGGGATTGGATGTCGTCAAGACGGATGAAGTCCTTTCTCAGGGATTTTCTTCTTTGACGAGAGGAAAAACTAAAAGACTCAAAAGAATGACGAAGGTTGAAAAAGAGATTATTTTGAAGGATTTGAAAAAGCAGCTGGATGAATTGATAGCTGCGTGGAAATTTGAAGATGCTGCGATAATCAGAGATCAGATAAAAGAAATTTCGGGAGAATAATTTAAGACTAGTGAATAGTGAATAGTGAATAGTGAATGATTTGTCACCTATGGACTATGGTATATTACGATGGTTTATACGTATACAATTCATTCGTTTTTCACTTTTAGTTTTTAGTTTTTCACTGGTTTTTAGCTTTCTACGGTTAGTGTCATATGAGTATTTGGTATTTTTATGCCATATTTTTTGAATTGTTCCAAAACATTGATCATAAAATCTTTTTTGATGGCTATACTGCCTCTTTTGCTTTGCGGGTTGACGAAAAAAAATCCTTGCATGACAATACCTCCGCTATCAAATCCGCTTATGACAATGTTAGTGTATTCTGGGTGGAGAACTCCTTTTATATTATTGAGTATTTGTATTAAAAGTGATTTTATTTGATCGGTATCTATATGACGAGGTAATCTGAGTTTTACATTGCCCCTGATGAGTGTTTCGGATTTAAATGTTTTGATAGGTGTAGAAGCCACAATAGTATTTGGTATGATTGTTCTTCTTTTGTCGAAGGTTCTGACAATGGTATATCTTACATTGATTTCTTCTATTGTTCCCATCATATTTAGACTACCCATAAATTGCACTAGGTCACCCAATTTTACTTTATGGTTGGTCATGATCATTATTCCAGCAAGCATATTTCCTATAGTTGTGTCCATAGCAAACCCGATACTAATGGATATACCTCACATAATCAACGCCACATCAAATCATATGACTTGGAATACTGCTAAAATATTGAAAATCATTAATAATATATAGAGCATACTTCCTGCTAAATTTGCCACCTTTTTGCTGTATACGTCTTCTTGGAGTGAATTTTGTTGGATTCTTTCTCTGACTTTTTTGACTACGGTTTTTATCATTATCAAAAAAGTAATAAATACTCCAACCGCTAATGCTGTGGTCTTTAAAAGATCAAGACCGTTGTCTTTTATTCGTGTAAAGATGTATGTTGTGATAGTCGTTGTTGTCATAAATATAAATACAGGTGAAAGGTAGAAGGGACTAGGTAATGTTACTTATGAGTTTTTGTTTGTCAGCTTCTTTGTCAAAATTGATAGTGATGGTGTTAAATGGCATATTGATATTATTATCATTGAATACTTTTCCTATTTTTTCATTGATGTATCCTATTGCAAAGTCCGAGAGCAATCCACAGTTTGGATCAAAGGAAAAGAGAGATTTGATCTCCATATAACTCTCTGCGAAATTGGAAACAAATACTTTAGTTGTGTTTTTTTCTTTGACAAAATCGAAACTATTTACTACTTCTTTAACGAGTTCTATAACTTTAGTCGTGTCAGAATCATAACCTACTCCAAACAATGCGGTGAGTTTTATGATCGGTTCTGCACTAAACGTTTTAATCGGCACGGAAATCAAGGTCATATTTGGTAAAATTACTTGTCTGAGATCTAATGTTCTAATAATAGTATATCTGATTGTGATTTCTTCGATTCTTCCGAGATATATTTGATCAGCTTGTATTTCTACGATATCTCCCAGTCTAAATTCTTTTGTGTAGAGCACCATAATACCTGCAATCATGTTTCCTAGAATTTCTTTAAATGCTAATCATACTCCAAATGAGATACCTCCTACGATAAGTCCTACGTTAAATCCGACCATTTCAAATCCTATAAAGAAAGAAAAGATAACAAGGATATAGAACGTGATATCGTGGACTAGTTTTCAGATTGTATCAATATGTTTATTTGTAGGATCTCCATTTTTTACAATGTTTCTTCTGACTATTCCTGCGATAAATTTGGAAATCAACAAAAGAAGCAAGATAACTGCTATAGCTCCTAATATCTTGAGTCCATATGAAACTACCGCACTGTTCATAAAGTTTTGAAGCGCTGTAGGTTCTGCTACTACTGTTTGTGTATTCATTGTAAAATATATGAATGTGTAAAACTATCTAAAGTATACTCCTGAATGCTGATTTTTTCAAATCAACTCACTAAAACCATCTAAAATCATTGCCTAATTACAAAAAATGTTATGCAATATGGGTTATTCGATTGAAAAGCTTCTTTAATTTCATACCATATGACTTGCATAGCTTTTTTACTTTTTTATGCACCACAATGAATTTTAAAAACAATGTTGTACCTCCTAGTAAGAAACCATTATTTCCTGGGTATGGAAATGACTATATGGCACAACCGCCTAAAAGATCTCTATCTTTACTGACTTTGTTTATCGTGATTATCTGCACTTTCCTCATAGCATTTTTGTTGTTCAAAAATTTTGATCGTATGAG
>JBAZRN010000055.1:0-320 GCA_041663325.1 Candidatus Absconditabacterales bacterium
TTTAATAAATAACGACGTTTAAGAACTTCCAAAGCGGGGACAGACATTCCAACATCATCAATAATTCCAATCAAGGCCTTGGTCTCGCGAATTTTTTTGTGTTCTTCTCGATAAAGAATATAGGCCTTGGCTGTTTTATACCAATTTTCTTGAATCAAAATAATTTCTACAATATCTTGAACTTGCTCTACATCGGGTGTGGTATGTCCATCAAATTTACGATTCAAAACTTTGATTATCTCATAGGCGATTTTTTTAGCTTCATCTTCACTAAATTCACCAGTAGCAGCACCTGCTTTACAAATTGCATTAACAACTTT
>JBAZRN010000055.1:330-2520 GCA_041663325.1 Candidatus Absconditabacterales bacterium
TGATACAACTCGACCATCGCGTTTTTTTATTTGTTGGACTGACTTTTCCATATTGTATTATTTTAATTTGATATTATATAAATTTATATTTGAATTTCTAAAGGAAAGATTGTAAGGAAAACCCCATCCTGATACTTCTTATTTTATAGCTACGATCGTTTCTTTTTAAGCAATGTTCCTATCTCTTCTTGAAACGTCTCAATATCAGCAAAATCACGATAGACAGAAGCAAAACGGATATAAGCAACCTGATCAACTTTTCTCAAATGCCTCATAACGATTTCACCAATTTCTTGACTTGTAACCTCGCTCTTTTTCTTTAACTGTATATCAATTTCAATATTATTAACTAATTTAGAAAAATCTTCCGAATTAATCGGCCTTTTTTCAAAAGCTCGACGTAAACCCTTTTCAAGCTTTTCTCTAGAATACGGCTCACGGCTTCCGTCGCGTTTAATTATAGACAAATTAAGAATCTCTATCTGCTCTTGAGTAGAAAAACGAAACTCGCATTTTGCGCATTCTCGCCTACGACGGACAATAAAATCATCAGCGCCAACACGCGAATCAATCACCTTGGTATCATCATAATGACAAGCTGGACAGTACATAAAAATTATTATTTTTCCCCTCTCCTTCGGAGCGGACTGGCACAGAATTCACTACCTCTTAGTAAGTAATTTCCGCACCATTGAGCGTAAAACAAGGGGGTCACGATTGTTAAAACGAAATATAGCTTCTTTTAAGTGTAATTGATAGCGATTTCTAGGTAGTCCTTTTCGAGAATGAAACAGATTTTTTGTATAAGCCCAGAATGATTCGATGCCGTTAGTATGGATGTTAAATATTGATACATAAGTATATTCATGAATAACTACATAATGTTGATAACCAAGGTTTTTTAGATGATAATAAGCACCGAACCCATCACTGTAAATTTTGCTTCCAGGTTTGACCATTTTAAGAATTATGGGTATTAGATAAGTATGATTTGTTCCTTCTACAACTGTGGCCCAAGCTTTACCTGTTTTCCTGTCTTTTATGCCAAATATCGGGACACGGTCAATAGTACCAGTACCTTGGATCCAGGGTCGCTTTTGACCAAAATAGCTTTCATCAATTTCCACTTCTCCTTCAAACGGTTCTGGATCGGGTAGTAAAGCTATTTGCTCACGGATACGGTTGTACCACCAAGTTACAGTATTACGATGTAACCGTATTTTAGTAGCACAGGCTCGAGCTGGTGTGTTATACACCCACTCGGTTATTAGCTGCCTTATTTTAAAAGGACTTAGATTGCTGTTTTTGATATACATTGCCCCAGTATATCATGGGAGAATAGCTATCGAATTCTGTGCCAGTCCGTTTCGGAGAGGGGTTGGGGTGAGGTGACACAATATTTAGTGGTCACCTAGTGTATTATAGCACTAGATATAGTAGACATGCAAAAATGACAATAACCCCTTATTTACAGCATTTTTTTAGTGTCGTCTTAATTTTTAGAAGGTAGCTGTGGATAAAATCAATACTAAAATATAAAAATACCAGGTACTCTTATAGATGGCAATATTCGACCACATTGATAGACATTTTATCCCATAACAAAATCGCCCCGAAGTATATCGGGGCGACTCTAAAAGTTCATTTTTTATAGTTTACGGCTATTATTTGATCTTCTTTCTAATAAAAGCTGGGATATCTAGCTCATCTTGGTCTTTTGGTTGCTTGTTATCTAACTCATCATCATCCACAATCCTAGTAGTCGACCTGGCTTTGCTTAAAACTGATTTTTCCTCTGGCTCATTTTCCTTGTGGGTAAAGAAATCAGGAATCAATGATGAACTAGCCCGCCTCATCGGAGTTGGCTCTATAGTTTTCTTACCACCCCGCTCAAAACCAGTGGCAATAACAGTAATTTTCAGCTCATCACCCAGAGAATCATCAATGATGGCGCCAAAAATGATCTTGGCATTAGGATCAGCAGAATCAGTAATAACTTTTGCTGCTTCATTGACCTCATGCATACTCAGAGAAGAACTGCCAGCTATAGTAAATAGAATACCTCTGGCTCCATCTATAGATAAATCAAGCAGTGGGCTTTCAATCGCCGATTTGGCTGCCTCGGTAGCTCGAGTATCGCCTGAAGAGCGTCCTATGCCCATCAAGGCAGACCCAGTATCTTCCATGATA